>JANQKH010000304.1 GCA_028281215.1 Phycisphaeraceae bacterium
GGTGGCGACACCCAGCGATACAAGGGGCACACCGCATGGATCGAAATCCTTGATGAAGGCAACGGCTACGCCATCGTTGACGAAGTGCGCATGACCAACGGCGGCCTGCCTGCCGATCGACCCAGCGCCACCGCGGTCAACATAGCCAATCAGAACAACGTCGGATCGGCGAAGTCACTCGCCACGGCATACGCCGCGCAGTTCAAGCGCGTTGCGGAACGGTTTCAAAAACAGCCAGACGCCCTGTCTACCGACGATGCCCGACTGGTCAACTGGTTGATCGATCACCAACTGCTGGCGACGGCGGACGTCGACCTGAAAACCGCGGCCGGCAAACTCGATGGGCTTCGCAACGGCCTGGCGACACCGACGCCAATCCTCGCAATGACGAATGGTTCACCGGAGAACGAACACGTTTTCATTCGCGGCAAACACACGAACCTCGGCGACGAAGTACCCCGCCGATTCATTGAAGCGATTGACGGCAAACCGATTACGCCGAAAAACAGTTCCGGCCGACTGGAACTGGCGCGGAAGGTCGTTGATCCGTCCAACCCGTACACCTCGCGTGTGATCGTCAATCGTTTGTGGCATCACCTGTTCGGCCGCGGCATCGTGCCAACGGTCGACGACTTCGGCGTGCTGGGGCAACGGCCGACACACCCGGAACTGCTCGACTACCTGGCGTCCCAGTTTGTCGCCGACGGCTGGTCGATCAAACGGATGCTCCGACGCATGGTGCTGACCTCGACCTACCGCATGGACAGCCGACACCAGAGCGAAGCGATGATCACACGGGTGAAGGAAGTCGACCCGGCGAACACCCTTTTGCACAAGGCGCGCCTGCGGCGATTGCAGGCTGAGGCCATCCGCGACTCCGTGCTCACCATCTCCGGCCGACTCGACCGCAAACTGTACGGCCCAAGCGTGCCGGTGCACCTGACATCCTTCATGGAAGGTCGAGGCCGACCACGCGGCGGCCCGCTGGACGGGCAGGGACGCCGATCGCTTTACATCGCCATTCGCCGCAACTTCATCACGCCGATGCTGCTGGCATTCGACTTCCCTGTGCCGTTCAACGCGATGGGTCGGCGAACAGTGTCAAACGTGCCCGCCCAGGCACTGATCATGATGAACGATCCGTTTATTGTGCAACAGTCAAAGCTGTGGGCCCAACGATTGCTCGTCGACAAGGAAGTGAAGGATACATCGCAGCGCGTGGCGCTGATGTATGAACAGGCCTTCGCCCGTCCGCCTCGCGACAATGAAACGCGTAACGCCTTGGACTTCCTCGACACGCAAGCCAAGGCGCTTAACGTATCACCCAACGACCCACGCGTGTGGGCGGATCTGTGTCACGTGATGATGAACTTGAAGGAGTTTATTTATCTGCCGTAAACGACGGGTGATGACACAGGAATCCGTCATTCCCGCGAAGACGGGAGTCCACAAGAAACAGGGAGTATGGATTCACACCCGCCCGGGAATGACAGAAGAATTAACCTCAGATTAGCGTCCCGACAATACGGATTTTGATTGTATTTTGTTAGCAATTGAGGTACAATGGCTCGATGATGTGCAGTGTGTTCCACAACCCGAACCCGGCAGCCACCAAGCCCCAAGCCCAACGCGCTTGCGGCGCGCACAGATCTCGTCAATTCCGGACATCAACCATGTCCGCCGGACACGTCCGGACACGTTCCGGACATGATTGCGGACATGCAAACCAGCGATTTTTGGCCAGTAACGGGGTTCAAATGTCCGGACATGTCCGGCGGACATGGGGAAAAATGCACTTAAAACATGAAATAAACAATACTTATACGAAATCCCGCCTCTTCAAGTGGGGGTGCATGTCCGGACATTGTTATTCGGATGTTGGATCAACCCAAAAAACGAAACAACGCTACTTGGTTCCGGACCCCGCACCACGCCTTAAGGCCCGTTTCCAAGCCTGATCATAAGATTGATTTGCCATGAAACATCATTGCCGACAATATCGACCTTTGCCGCTGACCCGTCGTGACATGCTGCGCAGCGGGGCTTGCGGATTCGGCGCGGTAGCGCTGAACGCCCTGCTCGCCGACTGCAGTTTTGCGGGTGACGGCCCGGCCAACTATTCGCCCAAGGAACCGCTCAAGCCGAAGAAGCCGCACTTCAAGCCGACGGCCACGAGCGTGATCTTTCTTTACATGGACGGCGGACCGTCACAGGTCGATTCGTTCGACCACAAGCCGTCGCTAGCCAAGTTCAACGGGCAAGATCCGCGCAAAGCGATCGGCAAACTGGAAAATACGCAGTTCAACAACATTGGCAAAGTGATGCAGTCGCCGTGGAAGTTCAAGAAGCATGGCGAAAGCGGTATCGAGGTCAGCGAACTGTTTCCGCACGTGGCGAAGCACGTCGACAAACTCGCGGTTGTGAAGTCGAACGTGTCGAACTTCAGCGAACACACCAACGCCAACTACTTCCTGCATACCGGCAGCGGCTTGCAAGGTCGGCCTTCGATGGGCGCGTGGGTCGGTTACGGGTTGGGAAGCGAAAACCAGAACCTGCCCGGCTTTGTCGTGCTCAACGGCGGACTGATTCCGCCCGGCGGGCTGGACAACTTTGGCAGCGGATTTTTGCCGGCGGCGTTCCAGGGTTCAGTGTTCAAGGCGTCGAACATCCCGGTGGCGAATATCAATCGCACGGAAGCAAACGATGCGATCCAACAGAACAAGTTCGCGCTGATGCGCAAGCTGGACGCGGAACACCTCAAGCGCGCCGGCCGTGAGGATGCGCTGGAATCCGCCATCGCCAACTACGAGATGGCGTATCGCATGCAGGTCGCTGTGCCGGAGTTGATGGACTTGTCGAAGGAAACCGAAGCGACTAAAGAGATGTACGGACTGAACGCCAAGTGGAAAGGCACGAAGACATTCGGTCATCAATGCCTGATCGCCCGGCGCCTGGTCGAGCGCGGCGTGCGCTTCATTGAACTGACTTGCCCCGGCGGCAGCGGTGATCGCTGGGACCAACACGGCAACCTGCGCGACGGTCATGCCAAGAACGCACGGAGCGTCGACCAGCCGATCGGCGCGCTGTTGAACGATCTGGATCAACGTGGCTTGTTGCAATCAACGCTGGTCGTGTGGACCGGCGAGTTCGGTCGCACGCCGTTCGCACAAGGCGGAAACGGTCGCGATCACAATCCGTTCGGCTTCAGTAATTGGCTTGCCGGCGGCGGCATCAAGGGCGGCACGGTTTACGGCGAGACCGACGACTGGGGTTATAAGGCCGTGCAAAACAGGGTCGAAATCCACGACCTGCACGCGACCATGCTGCATTGCCTGGGGATTGATCACACGCGATCGACGTTCCGATTCAGCGGCCGTGACATGCGGCTGACCGACGTGCACGGCCACGTCGTGAAGGACATCCTCGCCTAGAGCAAACCAACCGCACATCTAGCGCCCGATCGGATTTGTTGCTACGCTTTGTTCACAAGCATGGAGGCTTTGTGATGCAGGCTTATTCAATGGAT
>JANQKH010000328.1 GCA_028281215.1 Phycisphaeraceae bacterium
GCCCGCGCCGGAGATGATGGGCATGCTGCAAACTTCCCTGCTGTGGACCTTCGTCGCCGTCATTGCCGCGGGCACCGGGATATATTTCCTTTCCAAGCACTACGGTTCGCTGCCGGTGTTCAACAAACTCACGCTGACCGCCGCCCAACCCGCCGTCGTGTCGAGCGTGCCGGGCCAGACCCAACGTCTCGAAGACCCCGAAGTGATGGAAGCCCGACAACACATTGCCGGCGATGAAGTGCTCGGCGACGCCGACGAAACCGCGCTCGGCACGATCGGCGTGACGACCATGGAACTGCGCCCCATCGGCCGTGCCGAGTTTGCCGGCAACGTCGTCGACGTCGAAAGCGTCTCCACCTGGATTGATCGCGGCCGCAAGGTGCGCATCGTCGAGAAGGTGGGCAACCGAATCATCGTCGAAGCGGTATGAGAATCTCGGATGTCGGATTTGCGATTTCGGATGGTGGTTTGTTGACCGGTCATTGATTCCCTCCGGTATGTCTTACGTTTGCTTCTCGATCACGCTGTCGACCATGTTCTCCAGCGCCGTCCAACCCGCCAGTTGCTCCGGCGTGAGCGTGGACCGCTGACCGATTGATTCACGATGCCGCACCGCACGAAGCCAGCGACGCGTCTCGCACGGCAGTCGCACTCCCTCGTTGATCACCAAGCCGGTCACCGTCTGCCGATCGTGCTTGCGCATGATGCGGAGTTTCTTCTTTGTGTGAAGTTTGTAGCCTTCGTCCTCGACGATTTCCTTTGTGAGAAAGATCGCCTGGTTCGCTGCACGTTCAACGTTGCGAGCGAAGGATATCGTCAGATCATCGGCGTACCGACTATAAAAACCACCAGCGTCAAACACGGCATCGACAGGTTCAAGCGTTTTCGGGTTGTGCAGATCGCAACCCAAAAGCTGCACCATTCCCGATAACCTGGAGTCCAGATGGAGATTCAAGGCGTTGCTGAGTAGCGGACTGGTCGGTGCGCCTTGCGGCAAACCACCTTGATAAGTCGTCCAATCCGTCAACCGCTGTGCCGATTCTTCGTTCCAACCGAACCGACGAAAATAATCGTGCACACGCTGCGACGAGGTGCTCGGAAAGAAGTTGCGAATATCCATCTTTACCACAACGGGTCGCATCGCATGCAGTAACGCATGGTCAACGATCGACCGACCTTTGCGAAACCCCATCGCCGCTGGATGAATCGGGAGCCGACGAAAAAGCCGATGCAGCACTCGCCGTTGAAACGCTTTGAAACTCGGGGCCGGCGCAGTAATAGTGCGCTGCCCACCGTTGCGTTTGTTGATCGTGAATTCGTGATAGTCGGGCTCAATTCCTTGCAGTTCCACAATGGAAACACCCAGACGACGAGACAACACGTCCATGCCAAGTCCAACATTCGGCGGTGGTAGCGCCGACGAGTTGTCGTTGCTGGCCCCACCAAACAACTTCTTGATCTGATCCAAAATTCCCATCGGTGAAACCCCAGAACGAGGTGATAGTATTAAAGTTGCGGACCGGCGAACCGGCCCGCCTGCCTTGCTCAAGAATGCGATTCTTGACCAAATTCTCTTCAAGTCCGTCAGGACCCGGACGGCGAATCGCCGCCCTTGCGCCTTGCATTTAGGCGCCGCCAAGGCAGTTTGTTCATCATGCGATCGAGTTGTTCAACTGTCAAACGCATGCTCTGTTCCAAAATCCAAAATCCAAAAATCCGAAATCAAATCACTCCCACTCAATCGTCGCGGGCGGTTTGCTCGAAATGTCATACACCACCCGGTTCACGCCGCGCACTTCGTTGATAATCCGGTTGCTGATCGTCGCCAACACGTCGAAAGGAATGCGAGCCCAATCCGCCGTCATGAAGTCCTGTGTTTCCACCGCCCGAATCGCGACGACCTGTTCGTGCGTGCGGCCGTCGCCCATTACGCCCACCGCCTTCACCGGCAACAACACCGCGAACACCTGACTCGTACGCCGATACAACTGGTTCGCGACGATTTCCTCCAGCAGAATCTCATCGCAATCACGCAACAGATCCAACTGCGGCCGGGTCACTTCACCCAACACGCGCACCGCCAGGCCAGGCCCGGGGAACGGATGCCGCCAGACCATCTGCTCCGGAAGACCCAACACTTCACCCAGCTTGCGCACTTCGTCCTTAAACAGACTCCGCAACGGCTCAATCAACTCAAAGCCCAACTCCTCCGGCAAACCGCCCACATTGTGATGCAACTTAATGTTCGCCGCCTGCCCGCTGTGCCCGTGCCCGGACTCGATCACGTCGGGATACAGTGTGCCCTGAGCGAGAAACTTCGCATCTGGAATATCATCGCTGGCCGACTTGAACACTTCGATAAACCGGTGCCCGATCCGCGTGCGTTTTT
>JANQKH010000342.1 GCA_028281215.1 Phycisphaeraceae bacterium
CCGTTCAACGATGCACACACCTTTTCGTTCAAAACGCGTTCAGCCGAAGGGTTCGATTCATGCACGCTGACGAACAATCGCACCGGCTGAAACAAACCGCCGCGTCCAAGCGTGGCGTAGGCGTTGGTGAGGCTGAGCAGGTTGGTTTCGACCGACCCGACCACGACAGCAAGCCCACCGCGCGACATGGCGTTGTCCGGCAACTGGATGCCGGCGGATCGCATGAGGCCGACACTTCGATGCAGGCCGACACCTTCGGCGACGAGGATCGCCGGCACATTGAGCGACTGTTGCAAAGCGTCGGCGGCGCGCACCTCGCCGACAAACGTACCGTCGAAGTTGCCGGGCGACCAGCCGGCGCGTTCGATCGGCCCGTCGTAAAGCAACGTGTCATGGTTGAGTCGCCCGGCGTCCATCGCAGCGGCGTAGACGAACGGCTTCAGCGCCGAACCGGGGCTTCGCATCGCCAGCGCACCATTGACCTGGCCGTCCACGGCGTCACCTGTGCGGACCGAGCCGACCATCGCGAGCAGTTCGCCGGTGTGAATGTCAATGACCACGACGGCCGCGTTGGTCTTGTCCGGCAGGTCGCGCACGTGTTCGGCGGCACACTCGGCGATGCGTTGCTGGGCGGAATAGTCGATTGTCGTGCGACCGCCTTGCGGGCGCTCGCGCAGTGCGGCAAATGCAACCTGCATCGCGACATCAGATCGTTCACGATGGCGTGGTTGAATGTCCAGCGGCTGCGCCGCCGCTTCGTCGGCTTGCGCTTGTGTGATCGCACCGACTTCGACCATGCGGCGCAGCACGGTGTCGCGCCGGGCGTCGGCTCGTTCGGGGAATCGATCCGGTCGGTAACGTTCGGGCGACTGCGGCAAGCCGGCAAGCAATGCTGCTTCACCCAGCGAAAGGTCAGCGGCGTGTTTGCCGAAATAGGTCAGCGACGCGGCTTCGACACCGCGCAGGTTACCGCCGTACGGCGCGAGGTTGAGATAGATCGCGAGGATTTCTTCCTTGGTTTTCAGTTGTTCGAGTTGCAGGGCGCGGAAGGATTCGATCACTTTGGCAGTCAGCGTGCGCGGCTGATCGTCGAGCATGCGGCAAACCTGCATGGTGATCGTACTCGCCCCGGAAACCACGCGGCCGTTAGAGATG
>JANQKH010000346.1 GCA_028281215.1 Phycisphaeraceae bacterium
GCCCGCGCGCCAGCGAACCGCGCCCCATCACAGCGACAAGCACGTTGCCGTCGATCAACACGCCATAGTGATCACGCACGTTTTTGTTGCCGGTGACCACCGGACGAATCGTGCTGCCGTCGGTGTCGGGCAGGCGGAAGGGTTTGGTCCACACGTCGGATAAGGAACTGCGATCGATCGCGCGGAGGACCGTGCCGGTGTTGACGTACAACACATCGCCGTCGGCGGTGGGGATGACCTGCTGGTCTTTGGTGATAAAGGCGGGGCGTCGGTTGTTGTTGATTGCCCGGGGTACGCCGTCGATCTTCATCACGTCCAAGGTGTAAAGCGGCTGCCCCAGCGGTTGCGGCAGTTCCACTTTGAACGGTGTTTGCAAATGCTTAACGATGTGGTTTTCGTTCCGCACGGTCATGGACGACTGCCATTGGCGTAATTGCTTGAGTGTTTCGGTTTCGTTGAGGTCAGCCAATGCTTTGGAATGTTCCTCCAGGCGTGGCATATCGCGGCCGAACAACCCCGCCGCCGCTTGGAGTTGATGCCATGTGGCGCGATGGGTGTCGAGATCGGGATGGCCCAACGCATCGTCGAGGATGTTGCCGGCGGCCATCGGCTCGGCGCGTTCGAGGAACAGCGCCGCCACTTTCAACGTGGCTTCAAGCCCGGCTTCACATAACAGGTACTTCGATGCCACGGCTTCGAGCGATTCGAGATCCGGTCGCGGTTGAAGGGCTTCGTTCAACGCCTGCGTCGCCGCATCGCCGTACAGGTTACGATATGCCTTGAGCAGTTCTGCGTCGGCGACCACCTTATGGCGCATCCACCGCAACGCATCGACATACACCTCGCCGTCACGCTGCATGAGTTTGAAGGTAAATTCGTCAGCGATCTTCTGGTATATCGCAGCCGCGTCGGTCAGACGTTGTTGACGCACCAGCCGCTCCGCCTGCTTGGCGAGATCCTCGGCGTCGGGGGAATCCTCGATGTAGACGGGCGTCTGGGCCATGCCCAGTGAAATGCACATCACGCCCAGGGTCATCCATGCGGCCGGCACGCAAATGAATACACGCATCATGCGTCAATTGTAGCGGCGTTGGGTGGCGAATTGGCGCGTGTGGTGTAAAACCGGTGAATTCGATCGTCGGGGCAAACAGGGTGCCACGGGCGAGCGCGACAAACGTTGTGTTTTCTAGTCGCGCCGGGACAAGTTGCGGTGGTCGTTACGTGACGCCGCTGAAGGCTCGGCCGTGCTTCGGTTGTCTCGCACGGCCGACTTCGGTCGCACAGCTCCCTGCGTCGCCCGTGGCACCCGGCTTTGTTTTGCCCTGCGCACCACCTGCGTTTGTCCCTTCGCCGAGGCGTGTCTATTCTCTATGCCCCGCAGGGCGGACGGAACGTTCTGCAACCCCACAGCGCCCTTGGAGTGAACCATGCCGGCTCGTTACACCATCGTTGGACTCGGCGAAGCGCTGTACGACATCTTCCCCGACCATACTGTGCTCGGCGGCGCGCCGCTCAATGTCGCCTGCCATGCCCATCAGTGCATTCAGGGCATCAACGGGCAGGGTGTCGTTGTCAGTCGGGTCGGACAGGATGATCTGGGCAATCAGATGCTCGCCGACCTGCAAAGCCGCGGCATGACCACCGAGTTTGTGCAGACTGACCCCGACCGCTCGACCGGTCGCGTCTATGTGGAAGTGTCGTCAACTGGTCAGCCGGAGTACGAGATTGTTCGCGACGTGGCGTGGGACTGGCTTCAGTTTGACCCGGATATCGAATCGCTGGCCGGGCGTTGCCAAGCGGTGTGCTTCGGCACACTGGCGCAACGTGTGGGCGAAGCACGCAGCAGCATTTATCGGTTTCTCACCGAAGCCCGCCGTGCGGTGCGCCTGTTCGATGTGAACCTGCGGCAGGACTTTTACAACCAGCAGATCATCCGCCGCAGTTGCGAACTGGCCAACGCCTTGAAACTCAACGAAGATGAACTGCCCATTGTCGCCAATGAGTTGGGCATCTACCTGCCCGAACCGGAAGGCGATGAGCCGGTTGATCAGGACGCGCGCACCACGAAAGTGATCGCCAAGCTTCGCAAAAAGTATGACCTGCGCGTGGTCGCCCTGACGCGCGGCGAGCAGGGCACGAAGTTGTTCACCGAAGACGGCGACTTTGACGTTGAGCCGGTGAAGTACGACGGTGAGGACAACGCCGACGCCGTTGGTGCAGGCGATGCGTGCAGCGCCGGTCTGCTTGTCGGCATGATCAAACGCTGGCCTTGGCAGCGCACGCTGGAACTGGCCAACCACATGGGCGCGTTCGTAGCGTCGAAACCGGGCGCGACGCCCAACCTGCCGGATGAGATTCTGGCGATGGTGAAGTGACTGCGCGTGGCACCGCCTGTTCATCCAGCACGACTTGACCTGTCCCTGTGCCATGGCTGACTTGCCAAATTGTGAAGAGTCAATTCAAGCCGCACGGCAGGACAAGCCAGCCATGGCACACATTTCCAATCAGGGTCACATTGGTTTCGATGCGATGTCCCCGTGCAACGGTCGCTGGCACTGCGCCTAAAGATATTGCGTTGCTATAATGCGTGGCTCGCCATGCCGTTGTGGTCATGGTTCCCGCCGTACTCTCTGTTTTACGAAAATGTCAGGAAGGAATCGGCTGTGAGTGCATCCGATGGATTGAACGTAGCGATTGTCGGCGTCACCGGTGCGGTCGGGCAGGAATTCCTCCGCGTCCTGGACCAGCGCGACTTTCCTATCGGCCGTCTCAAGATGCTCGCTAGCGCGCGTAGCGCCGGCAAAGAGATTGCGTTCAAAGGTAAGGCGTACACCATCGAGGAACTGACAGCCGACAGTTTTCAGGACGTGGACATTGCCCTGTTCAGTGCCGGCGGTTCTATCAGCAAGAAGTTTGCCCAGCCGGCCGTTGATGCCGGTGCGGTCGTGGTCGACAACAGTTCCGCGTTCCGTATGACCGAAGGCGTGCCGCTGATCGTGCCGGAGGTTAATCCGCGAGCAATGGCCGGGATCGAAGCGGGCGTGCAGGGCAAGGCGGGAA
>JANQKH010000367.1 GCA_028281215.1 Phycisphaeraceae bacterium
GATGACGTGCAGTACTACAACACCGCGTTGAGCGCGGATGACATCGCCCGTCTCTTTGCCGCACCGGGCGCTACGTTGGACGGCCTGAATGCAGCCGTACCGGAACCTGCGACTGCAGCCCTGGCAATGCTCGGCCTGGGTGGATTGCTTGGCCGCCGACGCCGGGCATCATGATTCCAAGCCGTCCTTCGTGATTCCAAATTCTACCCCGCCTGTTCTTGCAGGCGGGTTTTTTATTGGAAATGCAACATCATGACAGCAACGGAATCACCAGCAACACATAAATCACTGCCAGCACAATCTGGGCGATGGCGAATGGCAGCGCCGCTTTGACGAAGCCGACGAAGCTCATTTTCAGGTCGTGCTTGTGCATGATCGTCACCGCCACAAGCGTGGAGGCCGAACCGATCGGCGTCAGGTTGCCGCCCAGATTCGCGCCGAAGATCACTGACCACCAGAACGGGCTGTCCGGGTTGCCGGTGTCCGGGTTCGGCACGACAGTGGGATCCACCACCATGATCTTGGCGAGCATCGCCGCGAGTGGAATGTTGTCCGTCACGCTGGAAGCGACCGCCGAGGTGGCGAGCATTACCCCCGCACCGGTTTTGTCACCCAGCCCAATGATCGGCTTGACGCCTTTGCCGATCAGGTCGAGCACCATCGCGTGTTCCATCATGTAAATCGTGACGAATAGAAACACAAAAAAGAACAGCAGATCCCAGTCGATGGCGGAGTAAAAGCGATTCGGCGAGGCCTTGAAACGGATCAACATGAGCACGCCGAACGCCATCGCGACAAAGCCCATGCCCAGGTCGGCAATCGGCCAACCCGGCGCCGACGCGCCGGCGATCATGCCGATGAACAACAATAGCATTACCGCGCCGAACCAGAAGAACCCTTTGCTCTCGATGCCGTCGTTTTCATCGAAGCCGGCCACTTGTGCCGCGGCCTGTTGTTTCTCTTCAAACGTGCGAAGCCGACCGATCTTGAAAAACTTCGCGCCCATGAACACGGTCAACACTGTCGCCAGCACCACGTAACCAACCGCCTTGACAAAGAAGGAAACAAAACTGATCCCCGCCGTGGTACCCACAATGATGTTCGGCACTGACGAGATCAATGTAAGCAATCCGCCAACGTTGGTCAGCAAACCTTCGATGAGCAGAAAGGCGAGCAGTTTGTCATTGCGGCCGAGTTTGTTCAGTGACACCGCGCTGAGTGAACCCACGATGATCATCGCCGTTACATTGTTGAGCACGGCAGAAAATACCACGGTCATCACGCTGTAAAGCACCAGCAGGATCAGCGGATCGCCCTTGGAAAGCTTGGTGAGTTTGATCGCAATCCACGTGAACAGGCCCGACTTGCTGGTCACATCCACAAAGATGCTGGACCCGAGAATGATGGTGATGACATTCCACTCAATGGCCGGGATAAACACCGGCAGTTCGAGGTGATGCCCGTTGGGCAATGTGATTTTGCCGAACGGCAAATCCAGCAGAAACGCACCGAGCACCAAGCTCAATACGGCAAAAAACCCGGCGATCACGGACTTCTTCGCGTGAATCTTCTCCTCCAGCGCCAGGCATGCAATCAAGCCGACGAGCACCACGCAAAACAATAACGTGATTCCCATCGGCACCGCATGCGCGGCCTCGGTGTCTGCGGCAAACGTGAACAACGATGGCAATTCGATCTTCATCAACAATCAATCCATTTAGCGGACGACCGCAGATCGTCCGCTCTCCACTCACTCCATCACAGCAACAACATCGGTGTCCGGCGAATCTCCACCGTCAACGGATACGACAAACCATGCATCGCCAGTTGATCTTCATCCTTGGTGTTCATCACCAGGAGGTCGATTTCATGTTCATCGATCAACCGCTGGTATTCGCTGAGACGGTGGCCGCTGCTGGTCACGATCGATTCCACCCGTAATTGTGCGTCGTGCTCGGCGAGCACGGCCTTGCAACTTTCAATGTAATCACGCGGTTCCTTAAGCAACTGATTTGGTATCTCTTGGCGCGCGATGTCGGTATCGATCGCGGGGATCTTGGAGATCGCATCAAGCAGACGGTCCAACACCGCAGCGTCTTCCACGTGGGTCAGAAAAAGTTTGCCGCCAGGCTGCGTCACCGCCGCCGCCCAGTTAACCAGCCGATCGTCGCCGGTCATGTGATCGGTCAACGCCATCACGTCTTGCGCCCGTTCCGGTTTCAAGTCCGGGTATTCCAACGGATGCGGCAGCAGCAGCACCGGGCTGGGCGTTGCCTGCACGAGCACATCGACAAACCCGCCCAGCGTGTTGTGCCATTTCCAGTCGATCGTTTTGAGATTGCGATAGGTGACGATCAGGTCACTCTGCGTCGCTTCGATCGCTTTGAGCAGTGATCCCACGCTGTCGTAGTCGGCGTCGCCGATCATCTGCCATGACGCATCGACAGCAATGTGGGCAATCAGATCATCCGCCCGCGCCTGCAGGGCGTCGATCGATCCGTCGCCATCCGCCTGATCGGTCACCACCGCGACCTTCCCGACTCGCAACGACTGATGGGTGTAGACCTGCTTGGCCGCGCCTTTGAACACACTTTCAAACTGATCGACATTGGGCATGGGCTGGCCTCCCCACCGGCTTCGCGCGTTGATTTCAAACCGGGCTCACCGGTCCACTTCACGTTTTGCGCGAAGCAGACAGATTGTCGGAGCACCATAGCAGGCCCGAAAGTCGCCAACAATCCGCAGAAATCAGGCCGCCGCATGGGTATCATTCGGCGTCATGAGAGAAGTGGGCAAGGGTTACAACCCTACCTCGGCGGGCCCGCGACCGACCGCGTGTTGCGTCAACCCGCCTGAACATGTTAAATTAACATCAGTGTTCCTCCGTGGTGGTGACCGGAATCCGATGCCGGGTCGGGGAATGGGCCCAAAGTTGCTCGTGCTGGCTCAAACCGGCCCATGGATTCATAAACGAGGACATCAGGTATTCCGGACAGGTCCATGCCGCCCGTCGTACCTCCGATTGGCCGATAGGAAGGTTCTTCATCGCGGCGACTCAACCTCATTCCAATGCTGTTTCATCCATGATTGCAACACGCTCGAAAAGCGACTCGGCATCATTGCCTGCCACCTCGGCCGACGACACCGGTTCAAACGGGTCGACCGCGGTGGCAACCGACGGTCGGCCCAACCCCGCCGAACAGGTGAGCCTCGGCCCGTACCTGTTCAAACGCGCCGAATCCGCTGATGAGCTTGCCGCCGTCCACCGCCTCAACTATCAGACCTTCGTCCGCGAACTGCCCCAGCACGCCGACCCCGGCGACGGCCAGCTTGTCGACAAATTCCACGACCGCAACGTCTATTACATCGCGGTCTTTGAAGGCCACGTCGTCGGCATGATCTCCGGCCACGATCAGGCGCCCTTTTCCATCGCCGACAAAATGGACGAGCCGGCCAAGCTCGACACGCTCGGCCCGCGCCCGTTTGAAGTGCGGCTGCTCGCCATCGAACCTGAGCACCGCCATCGCTTTGTCGTTACCGGCCTGATGTGGGCGATTTACCGATACGCCGAAACCTCCGGTTACAGCCACCTGCTCGCCTCCGGTGTCGCCACACGCATCCGCATGTACGAACGGCTCGGCTTCGAACGACTCGGACCGGCGACCACCAGCGGTGAGGTCGACTATATCCCGATCTGGTGCTCGATCGAACGCATGCGCGAGCATGTGTCGAACATTGAACGTCGACTGGAAAACCGCGCCGCCGACCCAACCGCCGATGAACCTTCCACGCCTTCGCGTGAATCCACACTGGCGATGTCGATGATGCCCGGCCCGGCGGAGCTTTCCCGCAAAGTCGAAGAAGCGTTCAACCGCCCGCAAATGTCCCACCGCGGCCTGCACTTTTCCGAGATGTTCACCAAGGCGCGGCAGCGACTCGAAGCCATCACGCACAAACCGGCCGCACTTTTCGTTGGCAGCGGGACGCTCGCCAATGAAGTCGTCGGTGCGGCGCTCGCGGCGGATACATCGCTCAAGCAGGGGTTGATGCTGTCCAATGGCGAGTTCGGCCGACGGCTCATGCATCAGGCGACGCGCTGCGGCCTCCAGTACGACAAGCTCGAATGGGAATGGGGCAAACGCTGGGATCTCGAAGCCGTTGGGCAAACGCTCGACAAAAACCCGCAGATCAACTGGGTATGGGCCGTCTTTCTCGAATCCAGCACCGGCATGCTCAATGACATCGCCGGCCTGATCAAAGTCGCCAAAGAGCGCAACGTGCGCGTCGCGCTGGATTGCGTCAGCGGCCTCGGCGCAGTACCGCTCGATTTGAGTGAGGTGTACCTTGCATCCGGCGTGGCGAACAAATCCATCGGCGGCGTGGCCGGCCTGTCGTTCGTCTTTGCCGATGCGGATGACCTCGGCCACATCGATCAGAATCAGATTCCGTCCTACCTTGACATCGTCGAATCGGCTCGCACACCCGGCCCGCGATTCACGTTCCCATCACAACAGATGTTCGCACTGGCGACCGCGCTGGAAAGCTACGCCACCGAAGGCGCCCGCGAACTGACCTACGACCGCTACGCCCAACTCGGCCAATTTGTCCGCGACCATCTGCGCAAGCTCGGCCTGCCACCCCTGATTAGCGAACCCGACGCCGCACCGGTCGTCACCACGTTCAGCCCGCCGGCCGGCCTCAACCCCGACGCGTTCATCCAGCGCTGCCTCGATTGGGGCTACCAGATCGGCGGCGAATCCCGCTACCTCCGCGAACGTAACTGGCTTCAACTCGCCACCATGGGCGATGTGAGCCTGCATGACTGCCAACGCATCTTCGACAAACTGACCACGTGGTTGGAACGCTAGCATCACCTGTCCAGTTTGCCGCTTGCGGCTTAGCCATCGCTCACCCACATCGCTAAACTCCACTTTCACGCGAGGGTTTGTCCTGTCGTCATGGTCATCCTCCATCCGAAATCCAAAATCCGAAATCCGACATGACCCAGACTCGAATCGAAAAAGACTCCATGGGCGAAATGCCCGTCCCCGCCGACGCGTTGTACGGCGCCTCCACCGCCCGCGCGGTGGACAACTTCCCGATTGCCCACGAGCCTGTACCGGCCGCAGTGATTCACGCCTTCGGTCACCTCAAAGCCGCGTGCGCCCAGGCGAATAAAGACCTCGGCAAACTCGACGCCAAACTCGCGGACGTGATCATCGAAGCCGCGAACGAAGTCGCCGAGGGCAAGCATGATGCTCACTTCCCGGTCGACATCTACCAGACAGGCAGCGGCACCAGCACCAACATGAACGCCAACGAGGTCATCGCCAACCTCGCGAACCAGAAGCTCGGATTCGGCATCGGCGCGAAAGGTACTGACGGCGCGGTGCATCCGAACGATCATGTGAATATGGGGCAGTCGAGTAACGATACGTTCCCGACAGCGATGCATATTGCAGGAGCGCTCGCCATCGAAAAGGAGCTGAAGCCTGCGTTAGATCGACTGCACAAATCGCTTGATGAGAAGGCCGACAAGTGGGATGCCATTGTCAAAATTGGGCGCACACATTTAATGGATGCAACGCCGATACGTGTAGGGCAAGTGTTTTCGGGATTCGCGCATCAAGCATTCCATGCAGTTGCACATTCCTCGGATTGGGCATCTGAAGAGATGCGCTGGCATCTACCAATAGGGGGTACGGCGGTCGGAACAGGCATTAATACGCACCCTGAATTTGGCGCTCGGGTCGCGAAATCGCTTTCGAAGATCATTGGTGCGGAAAAGGAATGGGAAGGATTCGAAGAAGCCGGAAACCACATCGCTGCGCAGGCAGCGAAGGATCACTTCGTTCAAGCCCACGGTTACCTCAAAACCATCGCCGTCTCGCTCTCCAAAATCGCCAACGACATCCGCCACCTTGGCTCCGGTCCGCGTTGCTCCATTTTTGAACTCATGCTACCCGCCACGCAGCCCGGCTCGTCCATCATGCCCGGCAAGGTGAAGTCG
>JANQKH010000384.1 GCA_028281215.1 Phycisphaeraceae bacterium
CCCCAGTCGCCGGGTTTGATCGGTTCGTATTGAATCTCCACGCGACAGTCGCCTGAGAATTCATTCAGATTCACGATGGTAACCACAGCCTTCCGTTCCTTGCCGGCGGTGTCGGCCTGATCGTAAATGGCGAACTGCGTGCCGAGCGGGATATGAGGTCGCTTTTTGTACCCCACCACAATCTGTCTCTGCTTCGACTCGGCGGGTAGGGCTTGAATCTCTGCGTCGGTTCGGACTTCAATCACCTGCACGGTACGCGTCGCCGCGCAGCCGGTGATCGCGAGGAAAAGGACGACAAAACAAATCCGTTGAATGGCATATTTCATGATGACATTGTAGCGCGGAATGTTTTGAATCGGGAAGTGGGTGGACATTCCTGTCTGCCATACTGCGGGGCAATTTCGCGTTTCGATCATCGCTCATGGACGTCGGGCTCATTCTTCTTGACGCGCCACTGCTCATCAAAAAACCCCGCCGCCTTAACCACACCGGGCGACTCGGCGTCCGGGTCTTTTTCCAGTGAGATGATCGCCCAGTCGGGGAGTTTCGGGTTTTGCAGCGAGTTCGTGCGATCGTGCGCTTCGCGGTGGGTGATGCCGGCGTTGACCGCCCAAAGGTGGCCCGATGTGGTCGGCGATGGTCGAACCATCATGAACAGATGTGATGACCCATCGAACGTCTTGTTCTTGCCGACAAGTTCGCGCGCACGCCATGACATGGGGCGCGGTAAGTCTTTGGCGAGCTTTTCGATGAAGGTGTTGGTTTCGGGCACGCCCCAAAGGACCAGATTGTACTTTCGCAGATCGTCCTTTGTGACCATTGCCTCGAGTTTGCGACGCACGTCTCCGCGGTAAAGGGCGCGCCAGCGATCGACAAAGTGATTGAACTCGAACATCATCCACCGACGCATAGCAGGATTGGCGGAGCGAGCGTTTGGTTCGACAACCAGAAACGGTTTCATGACGACGCCGTCGATCGGGCCGGGAAAGTAGTCAGCCTTGGTGACTTTGGCATAGTCTTCGACTTTGGAAACGCGCCATCCGGTCTGCTCGTCCTTTATGAACACGGTTGGCTGGTTCGGTATTGAAACGGCTACGTGAACGTCGTCGATTACCACGCGTTGGATATCACTCAGATCATGGGTCAAGTCGAAGCGAAATCCAACTACGTTATGGGTTGTCACGACGATGGTGTTGTCCTGCCGTTTCGCATCAATTCGGGTATCGGCCCATTGCTCGTCGATGCGTGTGATGTTCAGCCAATGCATCTTTGTGTACCACATGGAGCGCGTCTGCAAATGCACCTCCTTCGGCCAGCGATTCCTTCCCTTTTTCATCGCCGCTTTCACCACCTTCATGATCTGCTTGAGGGATTCCGGGTGATACTTGTGTCCCATACCCGGACCAATGATGTGTTGCAGGGTGCGGCCTTCTTTTTGAAAGGCGCGTTCCATGACCCGCGCGGCTTGAATCTGTTTGTCGTTCTCGCCGCTGTAGGCAATGACCGTTGTGTTGAACAGATTGCGCGTGTAGTGGGGCACGTCGTACAGGCCCCAGAGTTTCTGTTCATACCACGGCGGGTAATTCTCCTTTTTCAGTTTGATGTATTCCTTCGTCTCAGCGAAACCAGCTCCGGCATGGACGACGCAGAACTGGTCGGCGTAGTGCGCGCCAATGTGCCACGCGCCGGCGCCGCCCATCGAAAAGCCGAGCAGGGCGACGCGGTCTTCGTCGATGTTGTAGCGTTGTTTGACACTTTCGATCACGTCGAGCACATCAATTTCGCCGGGGCCTTTGTAGCCGACACAGTGGCGGCCGAAAGGATGGACGATGATGCCGTCGTCGACGTGTGGGGAGATCGGGCAGCTTTTGGTTTCGCGTTGCGCGATGAAGTGCATGTCGGTCACTTTGTCGCCACGCCCGTGCAGCCACACGTAGAGCGGAACCTTCTTTGAGAGGTCGAGTTTCTCGGGGATTTCCAGGCCGTAGGGTTGCGGGGAGCCGTCGATGTCGGAGTAGTACCCGCGGACGACGTTGCCGCGCTGGGTGGTCCAGGTGTGCTGGCTTTTCTGGAGCGCGCGGATGCGTTGCTCGGCGGCGTCAAGGGTGCGTATGGCTTTGTCGACATCGCCTTTGGCGTAGAACTCGCCGTGCAACAGTGCGAAGCGAACGGCTTTGAGATAGATGTCGACGTCAGCGGCGTGTTGTTTGATCAGATGTGTCTGCTTCCTCGACGCGATCGGCTGGGTGCGCAGATGATTGAATGCCTTGATTACATCGTCAAGCCGGCTTTGAATCCTCGCACGATCAACTTCGCGGATTGCAATTCCTTTCGGCGGAATGCGGCGCGGAATCGGTTTGATCGGATCGGCGGCGTGGATGTTGGGAATCAGGAAGAGTGAAATAAGTAAGACGGTTAATCGCATGTTGGTGCTCTCGCGTGATTCATTGAATTGTAGTGCGGGGCGTGCGCGCGGTGAAAGCACGAGGTTGGCGAATCCCGTGCTTCGGGTGACTTCGTACAATGCTGTCCATGTCGCGTTACATCGCTGCGATTGATCAGGGGACGACGAGCACGCGCTGTCTGTTGATGGATGAGCGCGGGCGGGTGGCGTCGTCGTCGCAGGCGGAGCACACGCAGCACTTCCCGCAGCCGGGCTGGGTGGAGCACGATCCATTGGAAATCTGGCAACGTACGCAGGAAGTGATCGCCGGCGCGCTGGCGGCTGCGAGTGCGACCGGCAGCGACATCGCGGCGATTGGCATCACCAATCAGCGCGAAACGACGATTGTGTGGAATCGCCACTCGGGAAAGCCTTACGCGAACGCGATTGTCTGGCAGGACACGCGCACATCCGTGATCTGCGATCAAATGCGCGAGCAGGGTATGGAAGATCGACTTCGTGTGATGACGGGTTTGCCGTTGGCGACTTACTTTTCCGGCCCGAAGTTGCGGTGGTTGCTGGAGAACGTGCCGGGTTTGCGCGAGGATGCCGAGCAGGGTGATGCACTGTTCGGCAACATTGATGCGTGGTTGATCTGGAACCTGACGGGCGGCGGAAAAAGTGAAGAGGCCAAATTCGCGGATTCACAGCATGTCACCGATGTCACCAACGCCAGCCGCACGCAGTTGTTCAACCTTGCGACATTGCAATGGGATGACTGGGCGTGTGACACGATGCAAGTGCCGAAGTCGATGTTGCCGCGCGTCATGCCGTCGAGCGCGCGTGAGGCGTTTGGTTACACGTCGGAGGATGGCCCGTTCGGCCGGCGCATTCCCATCTGTGGCGTGCTCGGTGATCAGCAGGCGGCGCTCGTCGGGCAAACGTGTTTCCAGGCGGGTGATGCGAAAAACACCTACGGCACAGGTTGTTTCATGCTCATGAACACAGGCGAAACGCCGACCGCATCGGAGGCGGGA
>JANQKH010000385.1 GCA_028281215.1 Phycisphaeraceae bacterium
TTCCCTTCTGCGGCGAAAATGACATCGGCGTCATCTGTTACAGCCCGATGTGCAAGGGCCTGCTTACCGGCACCTTCAACCACGAGCGCGCCGCCAACCTTTCCGACAGTGACCATCGCAGCCGCGACCCGAAGTTCGCCCCGCCGTTGCTCGACGTCAACCTCGCCCTCGTCGAAGGCTTGCGCCCTATCGCCAAACGAAACGGTCGCACGCTCGCCGAACTCGCTATTGCCTGGACGCTTCGCCGCGATGAAATGACCGCCGCCATTGTCGGCGCACGACGACCGACGCAGATCGAACAAACCGCACCGGCCGGCGATTGGCAACTGACCGACACCGAGCAGGCTGAAATCGCACAGTTGCTTGATGCCCATCAACAGGCCATGGCGGCGCTGGGCAATCTGAGCACGGGGCGGGTTTAGGTCATTCCCCCATGTACCGGCTGGTTCGCGCTGCCAACATTGACGAAAAACATCAAGTGGCTATGTGTTTTTCTCATGCGCAGGTCTGCGGATTACGACTAAAATGGTTGGTCCACAATGAACGAGCACGCTTGCCCCAACGGAACACGCACCATGCCCCAGCGCAGTCTATTTCTCTTTGTCCTGCTTTCGCTGGCTTTGCCTTCATTCGCGGCGAAGCCGACCGCCGAGCAGCTTGAGTTCTTCGAGAAGAAGGTTCGGCCCGTTCTGGTGGAGTATTGCTACAAATGCCACTCCGCAGAGGCGAAAAAGCTCAAGGCCGGCCTCTACCTCGACAGCCGCGCCGGCCTGATCAAAGGCGGTGACACCGGTCCATCCTTCGACGAAAAACAACCCGCCAAAAGTCTCCTGCTCACCGCCATCAGTTACACCGACATCGAACTGGAGATGCCTCCCAAAGGCAAACTGCCGGCGCAACACATTGATGCACTGACCAAGTGGATCAACATGGGCGCGCCCTGGCCTGACGACGGCAACAGCAAGGTCGGTCCCGCCAAAACATTCGAGTTGCAAAAGCGAAAGAACGAACACTGGTCCTGGCGACCCGCGCAAAAGCCCACGACGCCGGCTGTCCAAAACGAGACCTGGTCACGCGACACGATCGACCGGTTCATTCTGGCCAAGTTGGAAGCCAAACAACTCACGCCCGCCGGTGAAGCGTCACGTCGGCAGTGGATTCGCCGCGTCACGTTCGACCTGATCGGCCTGCCGCCAACCATTGTGGAGGTCAACGCCTTTCTCGCCGACAAGTCCGCTGACGCTTACGAAAAAGTCGTCGACCGCCTGCTCGCCTCGCCTCACTTTGGCGAGCGTTGGGCACGGCACTGGATGGACCTGGCGCGCTACGCCGAATCTTACGGCCACGAGTTCGATTACAACCTGCCGCACGCGCATCACTATCGCGATTACCTCATCCGCGCCTTCAACAACGACCTCCCTTACAACCGATTCGTGATGGAACAGATCGCCGGCGACCTCGTCGAGCCGCGATACCACCCGGCTGAAGGATTCAACGAAGCCAAGATCGGCACCGGCTTCTGGTGGTTCGGCGAAGCGACGCACGCCCCCGTCGATGTACGCGGCGACGAAGCCGACCGTATTGACAATCAGATCGACGTTTTCAGCAAGTCATTTCTCGGCCTGACCATCGCCTGCGCCAGGTGCCACGATCACAAATTCGACGCCATTTCCACCAAAGACTACTACGCGATGGCCGGCTTTTTGCAAAGCTCACGGCGAACCGAAGCCTGGCTCGATCCCAAGCAGCGCATCGAACAGTCTGCCAAACAGATCGCGGCGCTTCGAAGCGAAGTGGATAAGCAACTTGCCAAACGGGTCAGCCAACCGCACGACATAGACATCAAACAGATCGCCCGTTTCCTGCTTGCCACCAAACAAGCGTTGCAGGCACCGCGCGTGCGTCCCCAAAATGCAAAAGATAAAGGCAAAGATCCTCTGATCATTTCCGACGCCGTGGTAGCGCAGACTGCGGAAGACCACAAACTACAACCCGATCGGTTGCGACATTGGGTCAACGCAATATCGGCCGTCGGAACCAAGGATATGACGCATCCGCTGTTCACCTGGGTGAACCTTGCGGGTACATCGGACGCGAAGATCACGCAAGCGCGGCAGCAGATCGCCCTGGTGCTCAACGGCAAAGCCAAGCAGGCGGACGCCGCCGAAGCCAACGCGCCGCTGCTGGCTTCATTTGACAAGGGAAACCTCGAAGGCTGGATGACCACCGGCTGGGCATTTAACAACGCCGTCACCAAGGCCGGCCAATGGAATGGCACCGCCGGCGAAAAACAAACACTCGACGCAGGCGTGATCAATGGACAGGTCAACGGCGAAAAACTCCGCGGCACACTGCGGTCACCCACCTTCCCGCTCGAACACAACCAGATCGCCGTTCGCCTCAAAGCCAAAGGCGTCACGGCCCGGCTGATCATCGACGGCTACTTCATGGAGCCCTACAACGGCCTGCTCTTCCGCGGCACGCGCGCGCACAACATCGACACGAAGGGCCAATTCAAATGGATCACGTTCGGTGGCGACACCCAGCGATAC
>JANQKH010000593.1 GCA_028281215.1 Phycisphaeraceae bacterium
ACGTGGTGACCAGCACCTACGAATCGCGCTCGGCCCAGGTGCAACAGTGCGAAGCACTGGTGTTCGAGGCGGTCGGTCGCTGCATGCACAACGTGCAACACCGCGACGTCGGGCATCTGATCAAAGCGTTGCGGCAACGGTTGCACGATTACGCCGAGGCTGAACGGCAACGCACGTTACGCCGCGCCGCGACGAAACTGTCTGGCACTGATGCTCAGCAGATCGAAAGGATGCTCGATGAGCACGACCACCGACTGGTGAACAAAATCCTGCACCTGCCGTTGAGCCAGTTGGATCAGCGTGATCCCGACGCGCCGCTCGGTTTCTTCGCCGCGGCGCTGCGTCGGTTGTTCGCCATCGAAGAAGGTGACGGCGCTTTACCAAGCGTGGGCGCCGCCGCGGTGCAAGCCGATCAGCCCACCGATCAGCCGACTGGCGATGCAGCGACGACGGATGACACCACCGAGCCGCAGTCGGACAACCCTGCCGCCCACCGTGCGTCGCCGCAGTTTGAACGCCGGCCGTAGTGGGCACGTACTTCAATCCGTGCGCATGCGACCGGCGAATGATATTTGAGTCCGCCGGATCGCTGGGCTACATTTGCCTGACCTGTTTTTCACCGTTTGCCGCGATGGTGCCATGCAAGAATCCGTACGCCCTCGAAACCAGTTGATTCCGGCACTGGGTGCGATCGTGTTGTTGATCGGCGGGGCGTGGATCGCCAGCCAGGGCGGGCTGACTGCGGCCGGCAATTTCACCAGTGAGGCATCCTCGAAATTCTTCGGTGCGTGGTTTCAATTGGTTTCTTCGTTGCCGGTGTTGATCTGCCTTTGGATCGGCGCGATTGGTTTGGGGGCGCCGTTTCGATTGTGGCTCGTGCCCAACGCCAAACATTGGCTGATTGTGCAAGCGGGGTGCGGCTGGGGTGTGTTGCTCATGCTCGACTGGCTCGCTGCATGGTTCGGCCTGCTCAACAGTTGGACGGCCTGGGGGTTCTGTGGCCTGGGGTTGGCGGTGTGGACGTACTACTTTGCCGATCCGCAACAGCGACAGCGCTGGCACCCGGACAATTGGCCGAGCCCACCGTGGACGTTGTTGCTGGGTTTGCCGGCGGTGGGGCTGTTGCTCATCGTTTGTGCTTGTCCGCCGAGCACGCTTTGGGCGGTGGAGGCGTTTGGGTATGACGTGACCAGTTATCACTTGCAGGTGGTGCGGGAGTGGATGCAGCAGGGCGGCATGGTGTCGTTGGAACACAACGTGTACAGCCACCTGCCGTTGTTCAATGAAGCGGGGTACATGCAGATCGGTGTGATGGCGGACTCTGTGTACGCGGGCATTTACACCACACAATTTCTTCACGCATCGATGGCCCTGTTCGCCGCTGTGGCGGTGGCGAAGTTGGTCAGTTCCTTCACCAGCCGCGCCGCCGGGGTGTTCGGCGGTGTGATGTTATTGGTGCTGCCCTGGACAATCATCACCGGTTCGCTGGCGTACAACGAGATGTTCGTGCTGGCATTCGGCGCCACGGCGCTGCTGGTGCTGTTCGATGAACACACGGACACGCGCGGCGGCGCAGGCATGCTCGGTTTGCTCATCGGGTTTGCCGTGCTTTCCAAACTGACGTCGCTGGGCATGATTGCCGTGCCGATCGGCGTGGTGTTGTTGACGCGGGTGCGCTCCGGCACGTCCGAGCCTGCCGGTGAAAAGCCGGCAAGCACAAACGAATCGCCGAATGAAGAACGCACCCCGCAGGTCAAGGGCGCTCAACGCCCGTTGCGCCCGCTGCCCTATCTCGGCCTGGCGGTGCTCGTCGCGGTGCTGACCATCTCACCCTTCCTGGTGCGCAACACGCTGTGGACTGGCAACCCGGTGTTTCCCTTCGCGACCGGTGTGTTTGGCCTTGGACATTGGGAACAGGACAACGCCGACCGCTGGCAACAGGGGCACGCGTCGAAAGGTGTTGGCGCTGGATTGACCGACCTGCCCCGGCAATGGTTGCTCAACAGAGGATATGGTGCGGTGTTCGGCCGACAATCCACCGGCCGACAGGCGACCGACATGGCGCGGTTCGACGCGGAGTACGGCGTGCCCCTGTTCTGGGTGATGGCATTCGTCGGCATCGCGCTGGGCGTGCGCGAGAAAAAGCCGCGCCGTTTGATGATCGGCATGCTTATCATGCTTGGTTGCCAGTTGTTGTTCTGGTTGCTGGCGACACATCATCAAAGTCGGTTCCTTGTGCCGACGCTATTGCCGGGATGCGTAGGCGCTGGGCTGTTGTTTCATCGCACGAGTCAGTGGTTCGACCAGCGCGGCAAACCCATCGTTCACGACCTGCTCGCCAGTGCGGCGGTGTTGCTGATGACCATGTCACTGTTCAGCACGGCATGGTCGCAGGCGCGACAGGTGATTGATCCCAGCACA
>JANQKH010000599.1 GCA_028281215.1 Phycisphaeraceae bacterium
CACCCAGCCTGGTTCGAGATTGCGTCGCATGCGCGTGAAGCCGGCGTGTTGAGCATCGGTCTGGAAACAGATTTGCACGGCGACCCTGACACGCTGGATACGCTTATGGAATCACCCCTCGATCTGCTGACCGTGCGTCTGAACGCCGACACCGCGCAGTGTTATGAAAAGACAATGGGTGCTGATCGTTTTTCCGTGGTCGTGCAGAACATTCAATCTTTGTTGCAGCGCCGCGCCGAGCAACTGCAAGGATCGAAAGCGCATGCATTGTCGTGGATCGTGCCGAAGTTGATCAAGACGGATGACACGCTGCCCGACATGGAAACGTTCTTCGATCGCTGGCTTCACTTTGCCGGGCATGCCGTGATTGAACCGGCAACGACCGGTCGTCGTGGTATGGACGACCTCATGCCTGCGGCAAGCCCCGTGCTGATGGCGCCGCCCAAACGCGTCGCCTGCCGGCAACTTCAGTGGCGGATGACCATTCTGTCCAACGGATTCGTCGCGGCATGCGATCAGGACTGGCACGGACACGCACCTGCCGGTGACACGCGCATTGCGTCACTGCTGGAAATCTGGCAACGCATGGCGGAAACTCGACAAACCCATCAGGCCGGCGGATGGGAATCCCTCAATCACTGTGCCGGGTGTCATGAGTGGCATCGCCCATGACCGATGGAGGCGACGCGGAGACCATTCCATGCATCAGCAGAACGTGAACATTGAAGGCGGACATCGCACGCTGGCCGTCATTCTCGCCCGCGCGGGTAGCAAAGGCCTGCCCCATAAGAACGCCCTGCCGCTCGCCGGCCGGCCGCTGCTCGACCACACCATCGATCACGCCAAAGCTGCAACGGCCGTCGATCACATCGTGCTGACCACCGATGGCGAACACCTCGCGGCGATCGCCCAAAAGCGCGGCGTTCAAACGATCATGCGGCCGAACGAACTCGCCTCCGACACCGCCACCGTCGACGCCGCCGCACGCCATGCTGTCGAACAGATCGAATCGCTATACGGCCAGCCCTTTGATTCCATCGTCATCCTGTACGGCAACGTGCCGCTGCGCCCTGTGCACCTGATCGATGATGCCTTGCGACTGCTACATCAAACCGGTTGCGACAGCGTTCAGTCCGTACACCCGGTCGGCAAACACCATCCCTACTGGATGAAGACGGTGGACGATGACGGTCGACTCGCGCACTACCAATCCAACACGGTATTTCGCCGTCAGGATTTACCGCCGGTGCACATGCTTGACGGCGCGATCATTGCCGTCACACGCGCGAGCCTGTTTCGCGTGGATGCCGACGACCCGCACGCCTTCCTCGGTAACGATCGGCGGGCGGTCATCACGCAACCGGGCGACACGGTCGATATCGACGAAGCGTGCGACCTCGAATTGGCGGCGGTTCGCGCCAAGGCGCAGGCGCACAAGCGGTTTGGATTTCCGAGCAAGTTTGATATTCACGGACAAACCGTCGGCGAACAACATCGGCCGTACGTCATTGCGGAACTCGGTGTTAACCATGACGGTCGACTCGACACTGCACTCAAACTGGTTTCCGCGGCGAAGAACGCAGGCGCTGACGCGGTCAAGGTGCAACTGTTCGACGCCAATCTGCTTCTGAGCGAAGACGCCGTGTTGGCTGCGTACCAGGCGCGAAGTTGCGACGATGTGTTCGACATGCTCAATGCGTTGCAACTGTCGCAAGCGGACATGCAAGCCATACGCGACGCAGCGCACCAACTCGACCTTGGATTCATTGCGACCTGCTTCAGTCTGGAACTGTTCGACGCGATGGAAGCGTTGCAGCCGGACGCGATCAAAGTCGCCTCGCCCGACGCGGTAAATCTTCCCCTCATCGAAGCGATGAAAATGCTCGGCCGACCGCTGCTGATTTCGACAGGCACGTGCGCGTTGGAAGAGCTTGACGCCGCGGCGAACCTGCTCGCCGGTTGCCCGGTGTCTTTCCTGCATTGCGTGAGCGCCTACCCCGTCGAAAACGATGCGGCAAATCTACCGCGCATTCAATATCTGCGCGATCGATTCGGCGCACCCGTTGGTTACAGCGATCATACGCGCGACTTGCACGCGGGCATGCTCGCCGTTGCCGCTCACCGCGCATGCCTGATCGAAAAACATTTGACGCACGATTGCAATGCCGCCGGTCCGGACCACGCCGCGAGTTTCGATCCCGTTCAGTTCGCTGCGTATGTCAAACTGATTCTCGCCGGTTGGCAGGCGCATGCCGAGCGCGACACACGGCGGACTTCCGCCTCGATCGCCGAGGTGGCGCACTCGGCATGCGCCTGCCAACCGGCGAGAATCAGTTTGACATACGCAGCGGACTGAACGGGATCGAAACTC
>JANQKH010000649.1 GCA_028281215.1 Phycisphaeraceae bacterium
CGGCGTCTTCACGCCGATCGCCATAGCCCTGATGTTTCTGGTCCAATGGCTGGCGCTGCGCAGCAAATCGGCGACCAGTGGTTGGGAAAACAACAATCCCCCCGACGCTGACCACGACGAGAAAGACCAACCAGCCACGCGCGGTATTCGAACAATACTGCTGTCACTGGCCATCTGGACCGTGCTGTTGGCGGCGCTCGGCCTGGCCACAGTAAACCTTCACAAGCAGATCGCGCCGCGAAAGTTCTACGTCGTCGATACACTCACGAAAACGATCACACCCAAGTCCGGAGCCTTCCCGACCATCACGCTCAAGGCGTTCGGCGAAACGACCATCTACGGCGACGAGTCGCCTGAGTTTGTCAAACGGGACGACGTCCAACTTCACCTGGTTCCCAACGATGATGCACACGCGGCCGACGGTGCGCTATGGGTGCGTTTGAACCGAAACAGCTACCGCATCGGTGACAACGAAGAGCAGTGGCCGTTTGAACAGAGCGCCATTGATCAATGGTTGGCGGCGGCGGGCGTAGACGTGGATAAGACCGGCGCACGCGAAGAAGCTGACGCGTTATTCATCTTCATCAAGAAGCTTCGCGACATGCCCAGCAACGAAGCGCTGAACACCGCGCTGTTCGATGTGGAAATCGGAACCCTGCGGCGAAACCCGCAGAGCTATGACCACATCGTGTTGCAGCACTGGTTGATTGTCGGCGGAGTCTGGCTGGTTGGGTGGCTATTGAGTTGTTTAATCGGAATCCGACTTCGCAAACGCAAACAGCGCGCTCGTGCTCACGAGGTTCACGCTGCATCGACGCCTGGCGTTGCGATGGATTGAAGTGCGCCGGTTGTTTACCGCCCAGGGTAACACTGTTTCAACCGTGAGCCGGAGGGGCATTTTTTGCCGAGGTTGCGGTTGATTTCGATGGCTTGTTCGCTGTTGGCAGGGAACCAGTTGACGCCGTCGGCGCTGCGCATCACGCCTTCGCCGAAGCCTTCTTCCATGTAGTAAACAGCCGAGGGATCACCGGCGTCGGCTTTCGCTTTGGCTTCCTTGACCGCTTTCTTATGCTCCGGCGTGAAGCCTTCGTAGTAACCCACGAACAGGTTCAACGCCTGCAACTCTTTCGGGGATTTACCTTCAAGGTCGCCGCCGTCGGAACCGCAGCCTCCGCAACCGAAAATGAACGCGCGGAATCCTTTGTTCGTGCCGCTCTCGGTATCGATTGGCGGCAATTCATCATGCGCGGCGACAAAGAACTTCTTGGTGTCCACGTCATAGAAATACACATCCGGCACATCCGATGGACCACTGCGCGACGGGCCTCGCATATTGATCCAAAGCAGCGCCAACGAGGCGATCATGACCACGATCGCGCCGATGGTGACCGCCGCGGAGTTGTCGTTGGCCCAATCACGAATCTTGCCGGGGTCGAAACCCATGTCGCACCTTTCTGCACGGTTGGCATATCGTTGTTCATTCGGCGTCCGAAAATCGGTTGCCCCCTCGGATATGCAACGGGGTCAATCTTCGCCGAAGGGGCAATTTAGCAAAAATCACCAGCGTCTCAAAATGTGGACGAAAAACGCTGATAGGAGCGACGGCTCTGTGTCGATGGGTGTGCCATGACTGGCTTGCCCAACCGTGACCTTGCCGGCTTGCCCAGCCGTGACTGCCTCATTGCGGCATCAAATCAGTGGAGCTTTGCTGCGATGAAAAGAAAGCCGGGGGGGGCATTGTCAGTCTCAAAAGACACCGGCCCATAACTAAACAGATGATCAGCCCCGTGCGTTTGCAGAAAAATCGCACGGCTGGGCAAGCCAGCCATGGCACATGATTAGGACACATGCTTCGCGCCCATATCGGCCTCGATGTCGATGTATCGCAGCTTGGCGGCCGGCATCCAAGCGGTACAATAAGGGGCTCGCCGCGACGTGGCATGCGGCGAACCCCCGACGATTCAAAACCAGGCCGACCGCCATGACCAGGACCACAGCCGTGTTGGACACCAACTTCGACCTCGACGCCGCCAACGCTCACCTTGCGGACAAACCTGCGGACCAAGTGGTCGCATGGGCGTGTGATGTGTTCGGCGACGGATTGGTTATGTCCTCCAGCTTCGGCGTGCAGTCGGCAGTCATGCTGCATCTGGTCACGCGGATCAGGCCAGACATTCCCATTGTGTTTATCGACACCGGTTTTCACTTCTTCGATACCTATCAATTCGTCGATCAGATGACCGATCGGTTGAACCTCAACCTGCATGTGTACCAAGCCCAAACCAGCAGCGCGTGGACACTCGCTCGACACGGCAAACTATGGGAACAAGGTGTTGACGGCCAAAACCAACTCGACCGAATCCACAAGGTCGAACCGATGCAACGCGCACTCGACGAATTAGAAGCGACTGCCACACTGGCGGGCTTGCGACGCGGGCAATCCGAAGCGCGCAAGTCCATGTCGCGGGTGATGATCCTGCGCGGACGATGCAAGGTTCACCCGATCCTTGATTGGTCGCAGAAGGATGTCCACGATTATTTGAAGGCGAACGACCTGCCCCGCCATCCGTTGAACGATCAGGGCTACGCGTCGATCGGCGACTGGTACAACACGCTGCCCATCACCGCCGGCCAACACGAACGCGAAGGCCGCTTCGGCGGCATGAAACAGGAGTGCGGCCTGCACATCCCCGAAACGCCGGAAGAATCGGCCAGCCGGGATTCAAGTGGGTTGTAATCCCGTCGGCGTTGCAAGCGGTTAGATTTCCAACGGCGTCGGCCCCACCGTCACGATCGACATCGTGCCGGGTCGGTGCGCGCTGACGAATGCATTCAGATCATCCAACGTGATGCCGTCGACGAGGCCGGCCAGTTCGTCGAGCGTGCGCGGCTTGCCGAGGTTGTATTGGTCGGCGGCGATGGCGCGGGCGCGGGCGCCGGTGGATTCGCCCTGCATCACCAGCCGGGACTTCATGCCCACAATCGCGCGGTCGAACTCGGCCTGTTCAATGCCTTCACTCAATCGCTTGTGCTCGGCGACCAGAACGTCCAGCGTTTCCTGCGCGCGCTCAGCGGTCGTGCCGGAGTAGCTGAGAATCGTGCCGCGGTCACGTTGCGCGGCGTACGTGGCATAAACCGAATAGCAAAGCGCCCGCTTTTCACGCACCTCCGTGAACAGCCGGGCGCTCATGCCGCCGTCCAGCACGGCGATCGACGCCCGCTGAAGAATGGACTGCGGATCGGTCTCCGGCAGCGCGTCATAGGCGAGCCCGATATGCACCTGCGTGCTCTCGGCGTGCTGATGTTCGTAACCGCGCTCGGCTTCGCCCGTCGGCTGCGGATCAGGGGTGTGGCCCCGCCAGTCGCCCAGCAGTTCGCCGACCTGATCACGCAATTGATTCCAATCGAACGCGCCGGCGAAACTGATGATCGAACCCTGCGGCCTCATGGTGTTTTGCCAGAACTGGCGAACGTGTTCGATTGTCATGGCTTCGATGTCGCCGCGCACGCCCAACGTCGATCGACCGAACGGAGCCGGGTACTGCCGACGGCGCAATTCGATGAACACCTTTTCCTGCGGTTCATCCTCGAGCGCATCGAGCGCCTGTAACGCCAGATCCTTACTTGGCGCCAATGATTCGTCCGACAGTCGCGGCTTGCGGATCATGTCGGTCAGCAACGGCAACGCGTCAGCGACTTTCGTGCCGATCATGGTCGCGTTGAGGCTGAAGCGCGTGACGCCGGCGTTGGTGGACCGGTGCACACCTAGAAAGTCGAGCGCGTCGCTGTGTCCCCGGGCGTTGCGTTCACCCGCGCCGCGGCAGACCATTTCTTCGAGCAATGCGGCCACACCCTGTTGGCCTTCAGGTTCCACGGCAACCGATGCGGGCGTCAACAGACTCATCGCCAGTGACTGTGCGGACGGATGCGGTTCAGCGAGCAGGGTCAGGCCGTTATCGAATGTATGTTGATGGATCAGCGTCATCGGGCGGGCATTGTAGGCAGTTGGCGGTAGCACGCTGTGATTTTGATTCCCCTCCCTCGGAGGGAGGGGAAAAGAGGCAAGCGTCCTTGTCACGTTTTGACGCATTCAACACGCCGGTGGACAATGTTGCGACTGATCGATTCTTTCCTGACGGGGATAACCATGCACGATCCGACCCCTGCCGACACTCCGCCGCTGCCGCAACCTGATCCCGTTGCGCGGGCGAGTTGGGTGGTTTGCATTGTTGCGATTCTGGTCACGCTGGTCGCAACGGTGATCCTCGTCGCCTCGCGCGAGTCGGTGGTCAGAACGTATGAAGACTACGACATGGAATTGCCGGGCTATGCGATTTTCGTGCTGAATATCTCTCCGCCGATCTTCATCTCCGTCAGTCTTGTGTTGATCGGCTTCATGGTGGTCAAGGAGTTTCTGGTCAAGTCGAGTGAAGTGAAACTCTACATGAATCTCGCGCTGTTCCTAGGCGTGGTGATTTTCTACGCGATATGGCGTGACCTTCAATACGGCCCGATGAACGATTTGATGCACTCGGTCATCGGCGGTTGATCGGTGCGGACTCATGTTGCATGTGAGTCATCTCGAACAGTTTGAACTGCATAGAAAAAGCACGACCCGGGTGGAGGACACCACGGGCCGTACTCGATCAGGGGCTTGGTTGTCGGCGAGTCGGATTGGACTTCGCCGTGCGTGATTACTTGCGGGTCAGTTGTTCCTTGAACGGAACGCCTTTCTTCGGTTTTTCCATGATCATCAGGGGTTGGATGTCATTGACGTCCATGGCCTGGTTGACCGGTCCGCCGAAGATTACTTTTGCCCGGGTGTTGTAGCGGTCGTTGCCGAGCGCCTGGGC
>JANQKH010000650.1 GCA_028281215.1 Phycisphaeraceae bacterium
CGAGAATCTGAGCGGTGTAGGCTTCGTCCGACTTGTTGATCTTGCCGGTGACGCGGAGGTTCATCCGGTTGAGCAGTTCCTGGTGCAGTTCCTGTTCAAACTGCATTAGGCGCGCCTGCTGTTCACGCTGCGAATCGACCTGCTCGGCGCGCTTGCCGGGGCTGATTGGTGAGATGGAATACTGCGCGATCTGGATTTCATCGCCGAAATCGACCCGCGCCTCTTCGCCATTGACCACCTCACGATTCGCCACGCGCGTGCCGGACAGGCTGATCGCTTGGACAAACAACTGGTTGCCGCGTTGGACGATCTGGGCGTGCTTCTTCGCGACGAACGGACTTTTCAGCGAGATCGTGCAGTCATCATCGCGGCCGATGACGATCGGGTCCGCTTCGATCTGAAGCGCTTGCCGCGTGTTGGAACTGTGATCGAAAAGAAGGAATTCCATTGCAGTGGGGTCGAGTCCGTTCAAATGTCAGGCGCGTCGGTGTGTCGTGTTCAACTCGGCGCTCAGGAACCGGTCCGTCGGGGGAGCATCTTTTCCATGTGTTTCAAGACGTCTGGATTGATCCCGCCGCCCTGCCAACTGATCTTCTGTTTTTGCGAGGTGATGAACAACTCAAATTCACCAATCGCGCGCACCATCTTTTCCAGCGTGGACAGTTTGACGGCCGTAGCCTGGTCCACATCAATGCTCACCGTGCTGTAGTTGCGAATCTTCCGATCGGAATCGGACCCACCCTCAGTGTAGGTCTGAGTACCGATCGCTTTGATCTTGACAATTTCCATGACGACCATCATTTCGGGCACTGCACCACCGGTTTCGATTGGCGCCGCAATGTTCACGAAATCACCCGGCCTCAAACCGCCCGGCGTGGTCTTGCTCTGAACCGGAAGCGCAATACGCACCTTGCCCGCCTCGACCTCCAATTCTTTGCTTCGGTTTTCCTTGTCAAACATGACGTGGGTGATGATCGAACCGCGCGCCGCGTCAACCTCGTACCGATCCCCAGCCTTGACTTTAACAATCAGCTCGTCCTCGCTCATGACGGCTTTGATGCCTTTGCGGAACGCGGCGTCGAACTCGGGCGTGTCGGGAATTTTGTACGACTCCCAGTCTTTTCGCTTGATCGGATCATTGCGCGATACATTTTCATTTAGAACAAACACCGTGAACTGCTTCGCCGCGACCTGATCCTTCACGCCTTGGATGTAAATGCTGAGAATGATGACCGCGACCAGCGCCATCGCCAGCGCCGCGATCACCACCTTGATACCGCTGGAAGGTTGCTTGGCAGGCCCCTGCTGCATGGGTGAAGGCGGCAGCGCCTGTTGTGGGGGCGGACCGGGTATTTGTGACATCGGCATGAACTCCAATCGAAGCGAGGCGGGAAATCAAACGCGGGCGGGAGCAAAAGCACATCATAAACGAATCCGCCCAAACGGGTATCGACCAATGCACGCCGACACCGTCCGGTCTTTCATCGTCATCACCCTGACGAACAAGATCGGCGATTGTCCGATGCGTGATCGAAATTACGGGCGAACTTGGCTACCATGCCCTCCGATGCGCGTGCTGGCAGATGAAACTCGTATGGCCGAACTGCTCGGCAACCTGGCGGACGCCATTTCACAGAACGTCGCCGCCGGGGCTGACGCGCCGATTGCGATAGTCGGCATCCGTAGCCGCGGGGATATCCTCGCCACAAGACTCGCCGAATCGCTCAAACCCGACCACGTCGGCACCCTCGACATCACCCTCTACCGCGACGACCTTTCGGAAGTGACCAACCAACCGGTCGTGCGCACCACGGAAATTCCTTTCGCCATCGACGGGCTGGACGTCGTTCTGGTGGATGACGTGATCATGAGCGGCCGCAGCATCCGTGCGGCTCTGCAATCGCTGATGGATCTGGGCCGTCCGCGCCGTGTGTGGCTCTCCGTGCTGGTCGACCGGGGCCAGCGTGAGTTGCCGATCCAGCCGGACTTCGTCGCGCTTGACCTGTCCGGCCGCGCGGATCGCCGGTCGTCCGCCGATTCAAATGAAGGCCGCGGCGGCGGACGTGTCGATGAGGCAGTGCAACCGGATGAACTGGTGGCCGTCCACATTCGACCGACCGATGCGGAGGACGCGATCATCGTAGTGCCGTCGGATGAAGCGATGA
>JANQKH010000148.1 GCA_028281215.1 Phycisphaeraceae bacterium
ATCTCAATACATCAACCGCCTGCGCAAGTGGCGGACGCGACCGGATAAGGACGTGTCGCTGGGTTTTCTGCGCGATCAGTTCAAGCGCGAGATTGAAAAGCCGTACAAACAGTTGCATGCGATCGCGGCAATCTGGGAAGAACTGGTGCCGGCTGAACTGACCGAGCACGTGCGATTGGAAAGCCTCAGCCGTGGCATCCTGCGGGTGGCGGTGGACTCAAGTGCTGTGCTTTATGAGTTGGACCGGATGCTGCGGCAGGGCATGGAGCAGGAGTTGATCCGTCGGCACAAAGGGCCGGCGTTTAGTTGCGTGAAGTTGCGTATCGCCGCGTTGAACCCCAAACCCGATCCGCGGCGACAGTCGAAAGGCAACCGATGAAGCAATGCTGTGTGACATCTGTTGCGATGACCATAACGTTCATGCTGACATGCGCCGCGCTGTTGGGTTGTGCGAATAACGGCACAACGCTCGGCCAATCCAGCTCACGCCAATCAACCAATCCACCCTCACATGCGCACCTGCTGACGCCGGAGTCCGATGAGGATCTGACATCGATCAGCGATAGCGAACTGGCGAGGCGGATCGCTGACAAACACCGGGAGATTGGCAGGCACATGAATGCCGCCACGGATTACATGCTCGACCACTTGGATCGCGATCTGTCCGCTGATAGTGAGTACCAACAATTGCTTCGCCGGGCGAAACAAGCGGACACCGATTTGAGTGTGTTGGAGCGCGAGGTGGAACGTCGTGAAACACAACATGGCAAAACGGGGTGATGCCCCGCACGTCACGCCAACCATTTCGCATAAGCGACAGTGACCGCCGTCGCACCGATCAAAATGTTCAACGGCAACCCCATCCGCCAGTAGTCGCTTGGTTTATAACCACCGGCGGTGAACACCATCAAGTTGGTCTGGTAGATCGGCGTGGCATAACTGGCGCCGGCGGCGACCATCAACACGACCACGACGGGCATGAAACTGACGCCCGCCACCGCCGATGCCGCCTTGGCCAGCGGAAACACAATCGCTGCCGCGCCGACCGCGCCCACCAGCATGTTGAACAGGTTGCCGACCACGTACACCAAAGCCAGAAACAGCAACGGCGAAAGGTCAGATGCCTGTCCAAATAGTCCGTCAGCCAGGGCCTTTGCCGTGCCTGTCGTTTCAATGGCTTTACCGATACCCAGCGCCGCCCCAAGCGCCAACAAAATGCGCAGATTGATGCTGCCGCGCGCTTCATGTGTCGTGCAGCATCCGGTGATCACCAGAAAGACGCACGCCACCAACGCCGCACTGAGCAACGGCATGACCTCCGTCGCCGCCAGCACCACCATCAGGCCGACGATGAACAGCGCGATCATTGCCTTGTCGTGTCGCGTCGGATTGGAATCTTCCAGTTCCGAGACCAGAAAGAAGTCGCGTCGGTTGCGATGTGTCTGCGTGAAATTCGGATGCGTTTCGAGCAGGAGCGTGTCGCCGGGGCGCAGCACAATGTCACCGATCTTGCCGCCGAGGTGTTCGCCTCCGCGATGGACGGCGATGATCGCCGCGTCGTACACACTACGAAACCGGCTGTCGCGAATGGTCATGTCGACCAGCGGGCAGGTGTCGCTGACGACAGCTTCGACAAGTCGCCGATTCGGGCGCGGCTCGGAGATTTTGTGCACATCTTTGGACGCCGGCATCAGCCCGCGCGTCTTCTGCAGATCGACGACCGACTCGACCACACCAACGAAGATCAGCCGATCCCCCGCGCGCAGCAATTGTTCCGGTCCGACAGCGACGAGGCTCTCTCCATCCCGGTCGATTTCCGCCAGAAACGCGCCGGGCAGATTTCGAAGACCGGCCTCTTCAATCGTTTTGTTGGCGATCGGGCTATCGTCGGGGATCATCATCTCCACGGTGTAGCGGCGCGGGTCGTCGAAGTCAGGCGTGTCGACCTCGCGCTCGGGCAGAAGCCAGCGCGATGAAATCAGAATGTACGCCAATCCGACGATCAACACCGGCACGCCAACCCAGGAAATCGTGAACATGCCGATGTCCACGTCCGCCATCAGGGTTTCGAATGCCTTGTCGTCGGCCGATTCGCGCACCATGCCGGTGATGAAGATATTGCTGGCCGTGCCGTTCAGCGTGCACGTACCGCCCATGACCGCCGCGTAACTCAACGGAATGAAAAGCTTCGACACGTGCAGGTTGGTCTTCTTGGCCCAATCGCGAATCACCGGAATGAACATGGCGACAATCGGTGTGTTGTTCAAAAACGCGCTGAGCCCCGCGACCGGCGCCATCAGGCGAAGTTGCGCGCCCGCGAGCCCGGACGGCCGACCCAGCAACGGCGCCGCCGCCAACTGCATCGCGCCCGTTTGCCGCATCCCTTCAGCCACCACAAACAGCACCCCGATCGTGATCACGCCCGCGTTGCCGAACCCTTCGACCATTGCTTCGGGCGACGGAAAGGCATCGGGGAACACGCCGCAAATCATCAATATCGCCACGCCGGCAAGGAGGATTGTGTCAGGCCCGGCCACGTTCATCGCCAGCGCGATGACCACCATCATCACCGTCGCTACCGTGATCCATTGTTCCCAGCCTTCGAAGAGCATGCAGGCGTCCAGTAAGCACGTGGTGAAACAAAAGTTCGCTATTGTATGCCCATGGATCAACGGATGTTAGCAACCGCTCCTGTTTGCCTGGCTCTGTTCACATGCCTGTGGGTGACAGGGGGTTGCCGAACGGATGACAACTTGAGCGCGCCGCCGCTCAATGGCCATTCCCATACACATCCCAAGTCAACGACAACCGGTGTGCTGGCCACCTTTCCTACACACGCGCGCACCGCCGCCTTTGATGTCACGGTCAATCGCCGCGCCGCGAAATCCCTGAAAAGCCAATTCGAAGCAACCAATGATCACGCGTGGCGATTCACGTTGGCCGGCGTCCGTGAAATTCACTTCCAGCGCATCAACGGGGTCATCTGCGTACAGCGCGACGTGGACCATACCGAACGTGTCACCGTGGATTACGACCCGCCGCTACGTTTTCTTTCCGCGTCGCTTCAACAGGATGCGCCGATCGAAGGCACATCAAAAATGACCGTGCGAAATCTGGGCGCCGAGTCCATTCGCGATCAGGGCACGTGTCAATACAAGGTTGAATGGAAAGGGCAAAAGCAGATCGAAACCAAACTCGGCATGCTGGATGTTCAACACGTCCGCATGACGCGGAAGATCAAACTGAATCTCGCCGAGGTCGACATCACCATCGATCAACTGCGACACGAAAAGGTTGGCTTGGTGCGTGGTTACACCGTGCGGCACACCAGAGCCCTCGGCCTGATCGGTTCGACATCAACCGAAGACATGATCAAAACCAAAGTCGATCCGGTAGACGCTCTGACGGGCTCCCCGAAAGCGAAGGGGGATTGACGCATCGTGGCTGACGAATTGTTTTGCGATCTGCATATGCATTCGACGGCATCGGACGGCACAGACCCGCCGCAGGCGTTAGGCGCCCTTGCCAAAGCCACCGGCGTGCAGGCGATCGCGCTGACCGATCACGACACCACCGCGGGGCTCGTCGACTGTGCGAACGGTTGCCGTGAGGCCGGCGTTGAGTTCGTGCCCGGCATCGAGGTGTCTGCCGACCCCGGTCCGCTTGCCGATCACCCCGATGACGGTTCACCCGTGCTCCGTCGGGGAACGCTGCATATCCTCGGCCTTTTCGTTCGCCACGATGATCCACTTCTATTACAGATCTCACAACAAATGAAAGACGCGAGGGACACACGCAATCCCGCCATCGTAGAACGCCTGCGCGAACAGGGCATCGACATTCAATATGAAGAGGTCGAATCGCTGGCGCGTCGGCAGGGCACGCGCGTCATCGGTCGGCCACACATTGGACAGGTATTGATTGACAAGGGCGTGGTAAACGACATGTCGACGGCGTTCAAACAATTCATCGGACAGGGCGGCAGCGCTTACGTGCGTCGCGATCGGCTGCCGCCGCAGCACGCGATTGATTCCATTCATCATGCCGGCGGCCTGGCCGTTCTCGCGCATCCCGTGCAATTGCACTATGCCTCGCTCAACGAACTGGAGCGCATCATCGGCCGCCTCCGCGAGATGGGACTGGACGGCATTGAGACTCACCACAGTGATCACAACCCCGAGCAGATTGATCATTTTTCGGACATCGCCCAGCACATGGACCTGCTGACCAGCGGCGGCAGCGATTACCACGGATCACGCAAGCCGGTAAAACTGGGGCAATGCCGCGTGCCTTATGAAAAGTGCGCCGCGCTGCAATCGGCTGCAAATCGGTGATCCCCGATCAACCGCAGATATACTGTCCGTCTGTCAAACTTGAGAAAACCCCCGAATGAAGCTCCCGAAAGGATCACTTATGAGAAAGTTATTGTTCATTGCATTGGTGATGTTCGGCATGGCCTCCGTGACCATGGCTGCCGAGTCGTCGGAGAAAAAGCAAACCGTCAAAGCCCTGCTGATCACCGGCGGATGCTGTCACGATTATCCCTTCCAGTCGGACAAACTGATCAAGCATTCGCAAACCGTGGCGAACATCGAGTGGACCGTGGTCAATGAAGGCGGCAAAGGCACCAAGGCGAAGATCAAACTTTACGAGAATCCCAATTGGGCCAAGGGGTACGACGTGGTCGTACACAATGAGTGCTTCGCGAACACTGCCGATGCGGATTACATCCGGAAGATCACTGACGTGCACAAAGCCGGCGTCCCTGCAGTCGTTATTCACTGCGCGATGCACACCTACCGCGCCGCCAAGATCATGGACTGGCGCGAATTCCTCGGCGTGACCAGTTTCCGGCACGAACACAAAGCTGAATATCCCGTCACCGTCGTGGATGCGAAACACCCGACCATGATCGAATTCCCCAAAGACTGGAAGACGCCGAAGGACGAACTCTACGTCATCGAAAAACTCTGGCCCAACGCCAAAGCGCTGGCGACTTCCAAGAGCGAACGCACCGGCCGCGTCCATCCCGTCTTCTGGACGAACCAGTACGGCAAGGCACGCGTGTTCGGCACAACGTACGGCCACTCCAAGGAAACTTTTGAGGATAAAGTCTTTCTCAGCGCCGTCACCCGCGGCCTGCTTTGGGCGGCGGATAAACTCGACAAGAACGGCAAACCGATCAAAGGCCTGAGCGCCAAGTGATTCAAGTGGTCTGATCCGCCTGTCGTTGTTCATCCTGTTTGCGAATCAAGCGCTGCGCGCGCTTGTCTTCGCGGACGTGCAGCTCAAGTTTCGCCATGGAGACCATGTGTCCCGGCGGCACGTCTTCAGTGACGAAGACCGAACCACCGATGGTGGATCCCCGCCCGATGGTGATGTCACCGAGAATGATCGCCCCGCCGTAGATGGTCACGTCATCCTCAATGGTCGGGTGGCGTTTCATGCCTTTCCACGATTGGCCGCCACGTGTGGACTTGGCGCCGAGCGTGACCCCCTGATAAAGCTTCACCCGTGCGCCGATGGACACCGTTTCCCCAATGACCACGCCGGTGCCGTGATCAATGAAGAACGATTCGCCGAGCGTGGCGCCGGGATGAATGTCGATGCCGGTTTCGTTGTGGGCGTATTCGGTCATGATGCGCGGCACGAGGGGGACGTTGAGCTCCCACAACTCGTGAGCGACACGGTGGATGAAAATCGCGTCAATGCCGGGATAACAGAAGACGGTTTCATCGGTGTTGGCGGCAGCGGGGTCGCCGTCGAAGGATGCCTGCACATCTAACGACAACATACGTCGGATTTCCGGGATTCGCTCGAGAAAGGCCAAAGTCGCCTCGGCAGCCTGCTGGTCGCAATCCTCGCAATCATCGCCGTTGGCGTGCAATCGATTCTGCTCATAGCGGAGCGCGTGGCGGACTTCTTCGTACAGCAGATCGTGGACCTGATTCAACAGATCACCAACGTGAAATCGGACATTTTCTGTAGTTAATGTCTGCGTATCAAAGAAGCCGGGAAAGACGACTCGCCGCATCAGTTCAATAATTTCAATCGCCCGAGCGCGACTTGGCAGAAACGTCGAATCTAAGTGTTGGGTCAACGGGTCGCCCAAGTAACTGTCGACGACCTGATCAACCAGTTGATTGAAATCGGGTTTTGAGTTGGCGTCACCGTCGAGCATGGCAGTCATGGTAGTGGCAAGGGGAGGAAAGTCGAGTGAAAACGAGAATCGCAGGTTGTCGGTAACGAAAACGGCCCGCATGGTGGCGGGCCGTTTTTCGCTATAAGAAAACGCCTGGAATGCGGGTATTTGAAGCTTTTGCTCGAACCCCAAGATTAGGTGGGTGCGTTTCCGAGTCGTCCCGGCCTTCCACTCGTGGAGGCATGGCCATTGCGCCCAGTTCACGCTCCCTTGGGGTCCTCAACGGTTCGAGCAAAATGACCTTCAAACACGATCCCGCATCAGGTCGCAATCTTCACTTGTCACATCGCGATTGTAACACCCGTCCACGGCGAGGCAAGGGAAATCGCGGATCGACCAACGTAAAAGCATTTGGCCGATCCGGGGCCATGACGCATTGGAGGGTCAACTGTTTGTTTGCAGGAACACAATTGGTCTTCGTCCTACTACAGCCACCGAGTGTGTCGTAATTAAAAGACATAGTGTCGTTTAATTGTACGCTGCTGCCGATACACTGATGGTGCAAGCGGAGGACGGACGACTGCGGGAGAGGATGAGAATTGTCGCGGCAAACTGGGAAAAGTTGCGACACGACCCACCGAAATTGCGTCACCGGAGCCCGTTGCCATGGCTGCTTCAAAACGCGTCGCCGTGATGATCGACCTGAATTATCCGGTACGCCATCACTATGACGCCTATCTGGGGATCCAACGCTTCGCCAAAGAATGCACTGATTGGGAGTGCGTGCTGGATCCATTTGCCGACCGGAACATCGGCGTTCGCGGCCGGCGTTCGTATCAGGGCGTGATCGCCCGAGCGACGACGCAACTGGTTTCACGTATGAACAAGGCGGAGTTGCCGGTGGTGAACATCTGGCTCAATTCGCCGGCTCGACGCGTTCCCGGGGTCTTCGCTGACTTTTCGACGGCCGGTTCACTGGCGGCGCAACACCTGGTCGCGCGCGGGTTTGATCGCATTGGGTTTCTGGGAAGCAGTCGCGACCGCGCCAACCAACAGTTCTTCGCTACTTTCAAAAGTGAAGTCGAACGCCGAGCACGCAAATGTGAAATGTTGTCGATCCCGATCACCTTCAGCCGGACAGAAAAAGATTGGCACGACACTCTGGACAAGATCGAACGCTGGGCCGACCAATGGACCAGCCCGATGGGCATTGCGGTGGGCGATGACTTGTTGTGCCGGTATTTAACTACGATCTGTCAGGACCGCGGGTTCCGCGTGCCGGAGGAGATTGCATTGATCACGACGGAGTCGTCGGTTGAACTGTGTATGTATCCGGAGCCTTCAATATCAGCGATTGACATGGCGTATGAACGTGTGGGGTACCGGGCGGCCGAGGCGTTACTCAGCATGATGAACGGCGAACCCGCACCGACCGAACCGACCTACGTCCAACCGGCCGGCCTTATCGCCCGGCAGAGCACGGACGCTTTTGCGATCGACGATGAACTGGTCTCCGAAGCGTTGCGGTTCATTGCCGAGCACGCGCATGAGCGGATTCGCGTGGGCGACGTGGCGTCGGCGGTGGCGACCACGCAGCGCACGCTCGAGCGGCGGTTCAAATCCAAGCTGGGCCGAACCATCGCGCATGAAATCAATCGCTTCCGCGTGGAGCGCGCCAAGCGCCACCTGGCTGATACCGACATGCTGATCAAACAGGTGGCGGCCGCCAGCGGGTTCAGCGATGCGAACCAGATGTACGAGGTGTTTCGCCGCGTGGCGGACACGACGCCGAGCGAGTACCGCAAGCGGTGGCGCGACTGATAATGTGGTCATCGCAATGGTATCGCCATGCTACGTCCACATCATTTACAATCCGCCGATGCACACCATTTTTGACGGGCACCTTGACATTGCCATGAATGCCTTGCGGTACGAGCGCGATCAGCGGTTGACGGTGGATCAGATCCGCCAACGTGAAGCAAACCTGAATGAGAGCGAACCGGGCACGTGCACTATCACGGTCGAACAGATGCGGCGCAGCGGCGTGGCGGTGTGTGTTTCGACGGTGATCGCGCGGACGCGGCCTGGCATTGCACCAGAACGGCGAGCGCCGCGCTACGGTCTCGATCATCCCACGCAGGACATGGCGTTCGCCTCGGCGATGGGACAACTGGCGTATTACGAAGCGCTCGAGCAGCAGGGCGTCGTCACGATC
>JANQKH010000149.1 GCA_028281215.1 Phycisphaeraceae bacterium
GTCGCCATCACTTCGTCGAAGCACATCAGCAGCAGTGTGACAAAGCGATTGTCGGGCATGGTTTCTGCCAGCAGTTCGTTGGTCGCGTTGAGGATCTCGGCTGGGTCGTGCATGTGCATCGCGCTCGACCGCAAACAGGCGCGCACTTCCGCCATGAGCAGCGCCGGGCCGAGTCCATGCCCGCTGGCGTCGCCGACCGCCAGCGCGAAGCGCCCGTCGGGCAGCGTCAGGTAGTCGTAGTAATCCCCACTGACCGTTTCGGCCGGTGTGGAGGCGCCGGCAACCGATGCGCCGGGAATCATTGGCGGCACCCAGGGCAACAACCGTTCCTGAATCGATCTCGCAATGCGCATCTCAAGCCGGCTGGCGTCCAGCACGCGCTCCAGCCGTTTGCGCCGGTTGCGCTCAACCGCGAACCGGACGGCGTACAGCAAGCCCAACGGTCCGACCGATTCCGGGCACAAACACGCGGCCGCGCCGTGACGCATGGCTTCGTCCGACACCACCAGACCCGCGTAATCGGTCAACACAATGACCGGCACGTGCGGTGTGATTTCCCGCGCGACCTCCAGTACATCCAGGCCCGTTCGATCGGCCGCGACGTGCAACAACATCGCATGAAATGCTTCGTTGCTCAGCAGAGAAATGCCATCCGATGCGCTGGACGCCCGGACCAACTCGGCCGTGGGCGCCTGCCGGGGCAGAATCTCATCACTCAGTTCGCGAGCCGACTGACCCGCTGCATCAACGAGAAGAACTTTCAAACCTGGCTCCGACATGTCTCATTCCGAAATGTTTGCCCGCCCCGGCAGCGACAATCTTATCAGGAAATGAACCGATCAGCGACATCACGCAAGGGTGTTACGAATGGATTGTGTGCATGCTGTCGCCCTTTTGTCCTTGCCGGATGAATCTTCGCTCTGCCCATCGGAAAACCCATCTCGTGAACCGTCCTATATTTGGAGTCCTGCGCGGTGCTCCACCGTCCACCGAACTTTTAAGAATCTTCACGCCCTAGAGAAGTATGCCGATCAGCAAGGTTAGAATAGTTTCGCCGTTGGAGTCTGGGTCTAAGGCCCAGGCATCCGCCCGCCGCGCCATCCGAACTGAATCAGCCGATATGCCTGACCAGCCGCAGACGGAAAAACAGTTGATCGACCTTGCCCGCAAGGGCGATCGGTCCGCGCTGGGGCAATTGCTCGATCACCACCACAATCGGCTTTACAACGTCGCTTTGCGGATGGTTTCCAACCGCGACGACGCCGCGGAAATCACCCAGGACGCCATGCTCAAGGTGATCCAGCACATCGCGGATTACGACGGCCGATCCAAACTCACCACTTGGATGATCCGGATTACCATGAACCAGGCGATTTCCTTCCTGCGCAAGCGAAAATTGCGGAAAACGACAAGCCTGGATACGGAATTCAGCGGGAGCGGCAACGGGGGATCCACCGTGGGTGACCCCGGCGAAGGGTCCGCCTTGCGCGACCGTTTGGCCGACGATGAGGAACTCGGCCCCGACCAACGCGTCCAACAGGCCGAGATGATGGATCAACTGCACCATGCCCTGAACCGCGTTGAGGACGATTTTCGCGCCATCCTCGTCCTCCGCGACATCAATGAAATGGACTATCAGCAGATATCCGAGGTGTTATCGGTCCCCGTCGGCACCGTGAAAAGCCGACTCTTCCGCGCCAGGCTCGCTTTGCGCGAAGAAATGAACAAAGTCTTTCCGATCGAAACATAGGAGAAACCCGGAGATGTTTCATGCGTCTAACCGCCTGAAGGCCCAACAGGCTTAACCATGTCCCGCTTCAATATGCAGGGACTTTCAAGGAACGTATCGCAATCCGGGCATTGAAATTCTATTTGGGGGGAAAGCCAGGCCGGGGACTCAGCAGGACGGCGTCGCAGGCGAACCGCATTGGCTTCGACGACCGATCGGCTGAATCGAACAGGTGACCACCATGCTTGACCGTTACGACGAAAACACGATCCTCGGCTACATCGAAGGCGATCTCTCCACTGACGAGCAGGCAGCCTTTGAGCAACTCATGGCCGACGATGCGCAGCTTCGATCCCTGGTCCAACACTTGATCGACGATCGCGACCAACTCCGTCGTGTCCCCGCGGTTGAAGCGCCCGTCGCCATCCTCGCCGACGTTACCGCTTCGCTCGAACGTGAAATGCTGCTGGACAAAGGCACAGCAGCGGGGCCTTACAAATTTCCGACCTGGGCAAGAACCGTCTCCGCCATCGCCGCGATGGTCATCTTGGCGGTCGCCCTGACCTGGCAATTCGATCCGTTCGGCTGGCGCGGCGCCAACAATCCTGTGAACCCTGATCCCAACACGTTCGCCGTCGCCGATGACAGCACAAAAGACGGGACAGACAACAATACGAACAACGGGATAGATGACGATCTTCGTCTCAATAACTTGCTCGCCCAAGGCAACGATCTGGATGCGCGCAAACGCGCCGGCTTGAATTTGGCTGACGCGCTGCGACAACAGTTGGCCGGCCAGGGTTCGCAATTCGCGCAGGGCGAATCGCTTCATAATCAAGTCGACGATCATCACATGCTGCGAGCTGTGGAACTTCAAGGCGTGGAAGGTTTCGTGTCGATCGAGTTGGCGTCTGCCGATATGAAGACAACCCGTCGGGCGCTTCAAAGCTGGGCGAACGAAAACGATGTGGTGTTCGTCACCACGCGGCAACAGTTCGCGCAGCGAGCCAGTTCAGCGGACACCGAAGTAAACGGGGGACCGGGTCAGGTTCAGCCGGACGCCGCGCCTGCTTCGCCGACCAATCCGCCGGCGCCTGCCATTGCGGACAACAATGCGCGTCACGACGCCCACAATGCTTTGAAAGATGCTGCGGACGCAAAGTCCGAACCGAAAGACGAAGGCAAGGGCGGGGTTGAAGCTTCGGGTGTTGGTTCACCGCCCGTTCCACAGCCCACGGGCGCCAAGAGCAAAGATCAGTCCAAAGCCAAACGCACGGTCACGCCTCGGGTCGCAAACGGCAAGACGCCGTCCGTATCCAAGCAACTGGCAAGCAAGGCTGATGACGCAGCTAGAAAACGCAAGAACCGGGACGGCGTGCCGATCGAGTCAATCACCAAAGGCGCAGAAAAACAACGCCCGGCCGCGAACGCAATCGCCAAGGAACGAGAAGAAACGTTCGAAGCCGACGCAACGCGCGGCAACGCGAGCATGGAGGAATCCCAGCAGGGCGTCGCCCTCGCCGGTGCCGGTGGATCGAACGCTGACGCATTGACCTTTTCCGTCCCCGCCGACCGTGTGGATGAAGTACTTGCCAAGCTTGAAGCGAGGTTCGGCCGCGAAAAACTGGCCATCCAGTCCGCACACGTGGTACCGAATGCCAAGGCATTGGGGGCGAACACCGGCGCTGAATCGCCGGAACCATTCGGCGGCGAATCCAAAGCGAACACGCAGCCTAAAGAAAACGGCAGTCACGTCAGAGATGAACATAAGCACGAATCCAAAGCGACTCCAGTCGACAAAGGCGCCCCGAACGACGCGATTCAACCGACTGCGACACCGCCTGTGAAACCATCCGTAAAACCAACCCGGCCGACCGCGACGCCGAATGTGAATCCGACACCCAACCCAACCGCAGACCGCACCCAATCGGGCGATTCCGTCAACCGTGCGTTGAAAAAAGATGACAAAGACGACATCGCTTCACAAGGCCAGGCCGCCACGCAAGACTTGAACAACACCAGGCCAACGCACAACATGCGCCGCGCACCGGGCCACGCCAACCCTGCCTCCGACCAAAAACGCGGCGATAACAGCGCCCGCGTGATCATCTCGATCATTCTTAAGTCGAAACCAGAAGCCGCCAAGTCCATCGAAGATGCGCCGAACAAGAATTGATGGCGATGAGATGTGGTGCGAAGGGTGCCGTACTTTTGGCTTTGCAACGTGTGCCTATCAACGCAGCGCGCCCGTGCAGCTCGAACCTGCGCCGGCGGTGCAGCCGAAACAGTGGTCGCCTGTGCGGATCGACCGGCCGATCAGCTTCGTCGGGGTAAACTGCCAGAGTTTGCGGCCGTCACGCTCGACGCGCGCCTCTTCATCGCCGGGTCCGAATGACGTTGGCGATACCGTCATCTGCAACATCTGATTGAAATCACAGTCGTAGACCGTACCCTGCCAGCCGACACTGATCAGGTGTCGGCACATCACCGCGTCAACGTTGTCGCTGTGGTGCGCAGCGATGAGTTTGTCACGATACTGCTCGAACTTCCCGTCCCGCCGCAGTGCATGCTCGAACCGTTTGATCGGCATGTTGGTGATCGTCCACAGCCGATTGAAGATGATGCCGTAATTTTCGAGCAGATGTTTTTTGTACGCGACTTCCAACTCCGCTTGCGCTGGTGGCAGGCCGTAGCCGACGGGGTTGTACACGAGGTCGAGGACGAGGGATTTGGGATTCTGGATTTCAGATTTGCCGGACGAAGCCGCTGTAGATGCCGCCGGAATTGCGTGGTCACCGGTGTCGCTTTGCCCGTATCCCACGTCGTTGAGTTTCCGCAGCGCCGCGATGGACTTTTCAAACACGCCGTTGCCGCGCTGGGCGTCCACGTTGTCTTCGAGGTAGCAAGGCAGCGACGCGACGATCTCCACACCATGCTCGGCGAGAAAATTAGGCATGTCCTCGAAGCCTGGCTCCATGAGAATCGTCGGATTGCAACGGTCCAGCAGGTGCAACCCGCGCTTTCGCAGCTCAACCACAAGCTGTTTGAAATGCGGGTTCATCTCCGGGCTGCCGCCGGTCATGTCGACGATTTCGATGCCCGCCTGTTCGCGGTGTTCATCCAGCCAATCGAGGATGCGCTGCATCGTCTCCCACGTCACCATCTCTGTCCGGCTCGGCCCCGCCTCGACGTGGCAGTGATGGCACGCGATGTTGCACATCTTCCCGAGGTTTAGTTGCAGCGTGCGCAGCGAACCACGACGCAGCGTCCGCCCGTCGGCAGCAAGCCGGGCGGCAAACGGGTCGGGCGATTCGGTGACGGGCAACGAGAAGGATTGAGACATCAGGCAAAGTATAACCGTCAAAAACCCCGAGAATATTCCCCAAACTACGGCAATTACATGTCACGTCCGTCGGTCACATCGGCCGATTGCTACCATACCTCGCTTTCAATTGACCGCTACAACGATTTGGATCCGACCATGACCCCTGCCACCGAAATCCTCGACCCCGCCAGCAAATCGATGGACGACATCGTCGCGCTCTGCAAACGCCGCGGCTTCGTTTACCCTGCCTCCGAAATCTACGGCGGCATCAACGGCTTCTGGGATTATGGCCCGCTGGGCATCGCTCTGAAAAACAACATCCGCGACGCGTGGTGGCGCGCGATGGTCGAGTGTCCGCCACTCGATCCGGATACCAGCGAACCGCTGCAAATCGTGGGGTTGGATTCTTCGATTATTCAGAACCCGAAGACGTGGGAGGCGAGCGGTCACCTGGCAGGCTTCAGCGATCCGATGGTGGATTGTCACGAAACGAACAAGCGCTACCGCGCGGATCACGTGCTCGCACTCGGTGTCAAAGGCGATCAGTCCGGCCGCATCTACGCGTTCCTTGAAAGCGACGATGCATCGAAGAAGGCGGCCCTCAAAAAGCTTTCGAAGGAAAAGAAGCGAACAGTTGAAGAGGACGAAACGGACGTCTGTGCCCTGACGGATCTTTCGGCAGAGGAACTGGCGATCACGGTCGGCCCCGATGCGAAAGAGCCCGGCACGCTGACCGAACCGCGTGAGTTCAACCTCATGTTCGAAACCTACGTCGGCGCGATTCGTGACGACGATGCCAAAGCCTACCTACGCCCTGAAACCGCGCAAGGCATCTTCCTCAACTACAAGAACGTGCTCGACACGATGCGCGTGAAGATGCCGTTTGGCATTGCGCAGATTGGCAAGTCCTTTCGCAACGAGGTGACGCCGCGGAATTTCATTTTCCGCTCGCGTGAGTTTGAGCAGATGGAGATTGAGTGGTTCTGCCATCCCGATGAGGCCGCGAAGTGGTACGACTTCTGGAAGAACGAACGCATGCGGTGGTGGAAGAGCCTTGGCGTCAGTGAAGCGAACCTGATCTTCCGAGACCACGATGACGATGAACTGGCCCACTACTCGAAGATGTGCGTTGATGTCGAATACAAATACCCCTTCACCGCGCCCGGCTATGGCGAACTCGAAGGTATCGCGCACCGCGGCTGCTTCGACCTCACGCAACACCAGGAACACTCAAAACAGAAGCTCGACTACTTCGACCAGGAGCTTCAAGTCAAACTCCAGAACGAAGGCGTCGACAAGGACGAGATCAAGCAGCGGTCACGCTACATCCCCAACGTGATCGAACCCGCCTCCGGCCTGACGCGCGGCGTGCTCGTGCTCCTTTGCGAAGCGTTCACGCCGACGCCCGACCGGTCCGGCAGCAAGTACATCCTCAAGTTCGCCCCGCACATGGCGCCGGTGAAGGCCGGCATCTTCCCTCTCGTGAACAAGGACGGCATGCCGGAGGTCGCACACAAACTCTACATGGACCTGCGGCAGAAG
>JANQKH010000796.1 GCA_028281215.1 Phycisphaeraceae bacterium
CACTGTGGATCAGTGTCAAGCACATGGCCGTGATGAGGCAGTGTCGGATGTTTCTTCGATTGAGCATGGGTTGATTTCACCGGCCCGCGTTCAAAGCAAGATCGTGATTGACTCGTGGCACTGCCTGAGGATCCCCGGGCAAACCCGGGGTTAACTGTCGGCTCACCCTTTATTGTTCATCGAAAACGACAGGTTAACAACGCTATTTCACTTTTTTGATGGCGATTCGAAACCCGACGAAGTTGAGTTTGTCGCGTGAGGTCAGGGCATTGCGGAAGGATGATTCGCAGTAGAGCGGCACGCTGCACCACGCGCCGCCTCGGGTTTGGGTGACGCCGTTCTTTTCGAGGCGCACCAACGGGTCCGTGCCGCCCTTGCGCGGCGTGACCAGATGGTCGGCAACAATCTCCGCCACGTTCCCGTGCATATCGCGAATACCCCAGGCGTTGGGCAGGTAACTGCCGACCGGCGCGAGCGCTTCGGCCACGCCGTCCGCCGATTTTCGATCGGCCCAGTTGTAGTCCGGATTGCTGGACCAGAGTGTCCGGTCGGCGAAGTTGCCGTATTTACCAAGCAAGGCCGCATCGTCACCGAAGCAGAACCGGGTCGACGCACCGGCGCGGCAGGCGTATTCCCACTCGGCTTCAGTCGGGGCAACGTACATCCAGCCGTCAGGCAGTCGGCCGGCCTTGCGTTCGATCTCGGTCAACTTCTTGCAGAAGTCGGTGATGTGCTTGGATTCGGTGACGCCCCAGTACGGCGTGTTGGTCGATTCGGTGAAACCGCGCGGCGGATTTTTTCGCGTGACCGCATAGTGTTCGCGCTGCGTCACTTCGTGTTCGCCCATCCAGAATCCTTGGGTCAGCACGACATCGACCGGTTGGCGGTCGCGCGTCGCCGAGTTGTCCGACTCCCTCGAACCCATGGTGAACTTGCCCGGCGGACACCAGCGGAAAGTCATGCCGATCGAGTTGACGAACCCTTCGCCCGGCGCTTTGCCGTCGCGCAGTTTGTTGGCAACCGGAAAACGGGACGGCGCACCGATGCCGGCTTTGTCCCCGGCGGCGAACCATGCTTGATTGAGATCGTTCGCGATGGTGGTGCAGGCGTCGGCTGACGATGCGTTGAACTTCGCGAGGTGCTTCGTGATCGCTTGCGCCATCGGCGACGGGACGTCTTTGGCTGGAGCGGGAATCGACTTGCCGCTACCGGCGGCGAACATGACCACCTCGCCGGCCTGCGTTTCAAATTCGCTCAATCCCGCTTGAATGTTGTCCGGCCGATCGATCTTCACCGGCGATTGCCAACAGGCGTCGAGCAACACCAGGCTGCGCGTCGCACCGCTTTTTTCGCGAAGCAACTCAAGCAACTTGTCCAAGCTCAGGGCCCGTGATCGGTAGTCACCTTCGTTTTTGATGGACACGCCGATCGGCCGCAGCAGGTTGTACCGTTTGCCGAGGCGTGTCACGTTCGCGCCGAGCCCCTGGTAGTAAATCAACGCGACGCCGTTGGTGGGGACGGATTGGGGAAACGATTCGGCGACTTCTTTGAGTTTTTTCTCATCGAGGTTTTCATGGCGGATCACCTCAAAACCCTGCTGTTGGAGTGCAACTTCCAATGCGTCCAAACTTTTGCCGACACCTGGCAGCGTAAAGCCGTCGTACTTCGCATTGCCGATCAACAGCGCTTTGCGATGCCCGGACACTTGTTGCGCCGTCGCCGCATCCGAAGCAACCAAGATCAACGCCATCCAGATTAGCAGCACATTCAACACTCTCATAGCCGCGTTCCTTCGTTCAAGTGTGAATCACGGAAGCGATTGAGGTTTTCACCTCAATGCACCCGGTGACCATTGGCCGAATCGGGCTGAAGGTAATGCATGGCCCGGGCAAACACGCCGCAATTGATCTTGTTCATGAATCGGCATGCCGCTACTCGGCCCTTTGACACTGCCAAGTTGGGCTTCTACATTGGCTCGACTCATCACGCCGAGGTTGGGCGAACCGCATGAAAGGCTTTCTAGAGAATCTGAAACTCGCCCTCCAGCCCAAGAAATTATACCTGCCGCGTCAGGCTAAACGGTATGCGCGGAAGACGGAAACGGAAATCGGCCTGCTTCCGCACCTGGTCCGACGCGGTTGCACCGCGATCGACGGCGGTGCGAATAAGGGCGTTTACAGTTGGTGGCTTTCCAAGTTGTGCAAGCAGGTGCTGGCATTCGAGCCGAACCCGACGATGCATGCCTACCTGAGTAAAGCTGTGCCCGGAAATGTCATCACGCATCAAAAAGCACTGGCGCGCGAACCGGGCAAGCGCACCTTCACCCTGCCGACCACGAGCGGGAAAGTGCATCACACCCGCGGCTCGCTTTATGACGTCGAAGCCGGCTCGCAGAGCATGACCTTTGAGGTTGAAACGATCAACATTGATTCGCTGACCGTCGCCGACCTCGGCTTCATCAAACTCGACCTCGAAGGTGCAGAACTCGAATGCCTCCAGGGCGCCGAACAAACCCTCGGCACCCATCGACCGGTCGTGATGACCGAAGTGACCGGCGTGGGCGGCGCGTCCTCGGCGGATTTGTTCCAGTTCATGCTCGATCGAGGTTACGAGGTGTTCGCTCTGTTTGATGCACGACTTGAATACCACGGACGCGACGCTGAAAAAATCCCCGCCGAACGTAATTGTGTGTTCATTCCTAATCAACAGGTGCCATGACTGGACTTAGTGTTTAGTCCGAGCCGCAAGCAACTGCTCATACAACGCCGCATGTTTCTGCACCGTCGTATCGAGATGAAAGTCAATCAGCCGGGGTTCGACCCACGCGTTGAACTGTCGGGTACGCTCGCCATACTCACCCAGAATCGCGCCGAGCGACGCCGAATCGTTCAAGTTCCACAACAACCAATCGGGGAACAACTCCTTCGCCAAGCCGACCGGCGTGGAAATTACCAGCGGCGCGTAGTGCATCGCCTCCAGCAAGGCGACACTGCACCCTTCGCTGTGCGACGACATGACAAACGCATCGCACTGGGCCATCGCTTGCGGCATGTCGGTATGAAACCCGGGCAAGTTGACGCGGTCGGACAGCCGCAGTGACGCAATCAGCGATTCGAGTTCGCCGCGCTGATCACCCTCGCCGTAGATGGTCAAACGCCATGGCCTTTCGATTTCCGCCAAGACTTTGATGAGCAGGTCGTAACCCTTGATTGGATCAAGCCGACCGGCGGTGACCAAGTTGAGCGGTTCACCATCGGCCGGCAGATCCGTCCGCCGTGTGATCGTTTCATCTGGAATGATGCCGTTGTAAATCACCGTCGCCGACTGCTCGTGAATGCTTTGCCGCACGACCTCGGCGACAGCGATGATGTTGGATACCTTCTCGTATATTCGCCCTTTGCGCGGGTTGTGTTTCGTCGCGACCCACGGCAGATTCAATCGACGATTCGCCTTGCGAAACACCTCCGTCGCCTTGGCGAAATGGGTGTGCACGATATCCGGCTTGAACTGTTTGAGCAGCCGGGCGACTTCCCATCGGAGAAACGGATTCCGCCGGCTGTCCTTCGCTTTGTATTCCAAAAGTTGCACGCGCTTCGACACACGATCGCGAAACAGCGCGCCGCGCGGCACGAGCAATCCCACATCCATGTCCGGCCGCGTGTCCGCCGAGTGATTGGCCAGGTCCACATAGACCTCACCTCGACCGAGCCCCTTGGATGCCGCAAAATGACAGACTCGCACGTCGAATCTCGTTTCTAATGATGCACTGGTGGGACAGGCGTCCCGCCTGTCATGCCAATCCCTTGACGGGCGAAACGCCAGTCCCACTTGAATACTTCAGACCAAACCTAATTCGCGTCATCCTTATCGCGCGACTGAACCGCGCGATAAGGTGTTCGCCCGACCGCCAGGTCCGCCGGCAGATCGGCGTCCTCGTTCACCTCCACGCACACCACCGAACCGTCGGCCTTCATCTGATAATGCAACCCGCTTTCCGGGCACGTCGCCTGATCGCCCGGCTGATCCAACTGGATCGGATGACCATGCCTCGTAACCCAACCCCGCTGCCGCGCCGGCACGCCGAGCATCATCGCATAGTCCGGCACATCGCCGGTCACTACCGCTCCCGCGGCGATGAACGCATACCGCCCGACCGTCACGCCGCACACCACGGTCGCATTGGCGCCGATGGTCGCGCCGCGTCGAATGAGCGTCTTTTCGTAGAGCGATTTTCGCACGACCTGTGAGCGCGGGTTGGTCACATTGGTCAGCACGCACGACGGGCCGAGGAACACATCGTCCTCCAACTCCACGCCGTCGTAAATCGCCACGTTGTTCTGCACTTTCACATTGTGTCCGACGCGCGCGCCGCCGGCGACCATCGTGTTCTGTCCGAAGACGCACCGCTGCCCGATGACCGCGCCGCCGCAGATGTGCGCAAAGTGCCAGATGCGCGTGTCCGCACCGATCTCGGCGCCGTCATCGATCACAGCGGTCTCGTGCGCGAAATAGGGCGTGTCAGCCATGGTGGCAATCGAATGAAAGTAAAACGTTCAAGCAAGTTTTGGATGCGCGAAGGACGGCGCATCGGTCACGTCGGCGTGGCGGATGTTGTATACCGCATCAATACCCGGCCGGGCGTCCTCGATGCCGAACCCGCCGCCGCTGAGAATATTTTCATACACCCGCGTGTGCAGGTCGGTGAAACCGGCCGACAAATCGATCTCCTCGCCGTCGCTGCGAATCGACCGGTAAGCGTAACCACCCTGCGCCCGCACTTCATCCGGCAGGTCGTTCTCGTTGATCGACAGGAACCAGCGCACCCGTGCGGTTTCGAGTTCCATGAATCCCGCCATGCGGTCAACGTCGCGCAGATGCACGTCGCTTTGCATGACCGGCCCGGCCAAATGGATCAGCATGTCGAAAAAATGGATGCCGATGTTCATCGCCACGCCGCCGGACCGTTCCTGCGAACCCTTCCACGACGATTCATACCATCGGCCGCGACGGGTTACGTAAGTCAACACGATGTCGCGCTTGTCGGCGGGTGATTCGTTTTGCCATTGCTGTTTGAGCGTCTGCACCGCCGGGTGCAGCCGCAGTTGCAACACGTTGTAAACCCGACCCGGTGTGGCCTGTTCGACGGCCGCGAGTTGATCAAGGTTCCACGGATTGATCACCAGCGGCTTTTCACAGATTGCGTGCGCGCCGACGCGCAGCGCCAGCCGTGTGTGCGCATCGTGCAGATAATTTGGCGAACAGATGCTGACATACTCCACCGCCTGCCCTTCCCCTTCCATGCGCAGCTTTTCCAGGTGCCGGTCGAAGCGTTCGATCTCGGTAAAAAACCGCGACGCGGGAAAGTACGAATCCAACACGCCCACCGCGTCATGCGGATCGATCGCCGCAACCAACTGATGGTCGGTGTCTTTGATCGCTTTCAAATGTTTCGGCGCCACGAAACCCGCCGCGCCGATCAACGCGAAGTTCTTCATGACGCGAATGATAGCGAACCTGCAACGCTCAGGCGTGAACCACGGTCGTACCGATCGGCAACGTCACATCCTTCATCGCATTTCGTGTGTCAACAATCAACGAGGCATGGTCGGCGATGAACTGCCAATCAAACGCGTCATGATGCGTCGCGATCACCACGCAGTCGTAACTGCCCAACAACTGTGGCGTCAGGTCGACGCTTTTCATCTTCAGGTCGTAGTCGCGCTTCTTGATCGTTTCGGGGATGTGCGGGTCGCTGTAATCGACGTGTGCGCCCAGTTCGTTGAACTGCACAATCAGCTCGAAGCTCGGGCTTTCACGCATGTCGTCGACGTTGGGTTTGTACGCCAAACCGAGAATCAGAATCCGCGAACCCTGCACTGCCTTGCCCGCGCCGTTCAACGCCAGCATGGTCCGCTGCACCACGTAAGGCGGCATCGCATGGTTCACCTGACCGGCCAGTTCGATGAACTTGGTCGGCTGGCCGACCTCCCGCGCCTTCCATGTCAAGTAGAACGGATCAATCGGAATGCAATGTCCGCCGAGCCCGGGACCAGGGTAGAACGGCTGGAAGCCGAAGGGCTTGGTCGCCGCCGCGTCGACCACTTCCCACACGTTGATGTCCATCTCCGCTAGCACGACTTTCATTTCGTTCACGAGGGCGATGTTGACCGCGCGGTAAATGTTTTCAAGTAGTTTCGCCGCCTCCGCCACCTCCGCGCTGGAAACCGGCACGACCTGTTGCACGACCTGTTGGTAGAGCAACGTCGCCAGTTCTCCGCTCACGGCGTCGATGCCGCCGACGAGTTTGGGAATCGACCGCGTTGAGTGCGTCGCGTTGCCGGGGTCTTCACGTTCAGGCGAGTAGGCGAGGTAGAAATCGCGGCCGACCTGCTTACCGTTCGCTTCGAGGCGCGGCAGCATGACTTCGCGCGTCGTGCGCGGGTAGGTCGTCGATTCAAGTACGATCAATTGGCCCGACCGCAGGTTCGCCGCGATGTGGTCCGCCGTCGTTTCGATGTAACTCAGGTCAGGTTCAAAGTGGGCGCCCAGCGGTGTCGGCACGCAAACGATTACGATGTCGACCTCGCCCAGCCGTGAAAAATCGGTGGTGCAACCGAAGCGATCCGAGCCCACAGACGGCTGCGTGAAATCGGCGCCAAGATG
>JANQKH010000849.1 GCA_028281215.1 Phycisphaeraceae bacterium
CACCAACGGTGTCGGCCAAGCCTTTGACCTCACTGGTGAAGACCCCGCCACGATCGCCCGCTATGACACCAAGGAATTCGATATCCCCAAAGCGTTGTACAAAAAGAAAAACAAGAACCTGCTCAGGCAGTCGCCCATCGCGCTGGGCAAACAGATGCTCATGGCAAGACGGTTGGTCGAAGCGGGATGCCGATTTGTGACGGTCACCAGCGCAGGTTGGGACATGCACGGCAACGCATTCGGCGTCGACGACGGCATGCCGTTGCTGGGTTCCGCTGTCGATAAAGTCTCCAGCGCGTTCATTGAAGATCTCGCCCGGCGTGGGCTGACCGACAAGGTGTTGTTCATCATCACCGGTGAGTTCGGCCGCACGCCAAAGATCAACAAGAAGGGCGGACGAGATCATTGGGGCAACTTGTGCACGCTCGCCTTTTCAGGTGGCGGCCTGAATATGGGCCAAGTCGTCGGTGAATCCGACAAACGTGTGTCCGTGCCGAAAACCAAACCCATCACCGCTCAGAATCTCAAGGCTACCGTCATGCACACCCTGTTTGACATCGGCACGCTGCGCTTGCAGACCGGCGTGCCGCGCGATGTTTTCAACGCCGTGGCTTCCGGACAGCCGATCAAAGAGTTGGTTTAGGTAGCTGGGGTGGCAACTTCTGAGATGGGTTGGTCAGACAGTCGATATCACTCGCAAAGCCCGTAGGCCAGGTCATTGACCTGACCTACTAACTTGTCATGTCTGTGTGATGACGTAGGCTCCGGTGCCGACCATCACCGTTCCCGCTGTCGAAAGGACGACCTTATCCCGCTTCCTGGATTCAAGGCGAAGAACAATGCTTCGGGCAGCAAATGCGTAGGCCAACTTGACGCCGCCGACGGCGGTGATGGTGATGAGCACGACAACCGCGACATCCCCAAACCCGAGGCTTGTCACGTCCACGAAAGCTGGACAAAGACTCGCGTAGAAAAGGATCGCTTTCACGTCCCCGAGCGTCAGCACGAACCCGGAAGCAAAGCTCGCAAAAAGCGTGGATCGACTTGGTTCAGCCGCCTTGAGGGAAGTTCTCCCTCGTGAACGAATGAGCCCCACGCCCAACCAGATCAGGTAGGCCCCGGCTGCGTATCGAACGACTACAAAGAACGAGCCCATCGTTTCGGCAATCGCGTGCAATCCCAGAATGGCCAGCGCCACAAAAACAAGATCACCAAACACGATACCCGCCGCGACAGCGGCGCCATCGCGAACCCCAAGCGCAGCCCCTCTTGTGACAACGAGCGCGACACTGGCGCTCGGGACTGCTGCCAGCCCCAGCATGATCAAAAACAAGATAGATGCGGAAAGAAGCGTCACTTTCTTGGCATAACATCCAAGTTCATTTGCCTGCCAGACCTTCTAGCAGATTCACACTCGCATTGAATCGCTCGACATCCTGGTGTCGCAGGTCAAATGCCACGCCGGGTTAAGCACTCCGCACTGCAGCAGTTCCGCATTCTGGACACTCACACGGCGACCCAGTCAGATCATAGCCGCACGCTACGCATAGACCATTGTTTGACCGATACGTTTGCCGTCGCTTGCGAATCGATAATAGCCACACAAAAGGCAATACTGAAGATAGAGCAGCAACGTGCCACATCGGGACAATCGTCCACTCAAAGTCACCAATCAAAGAGTCTAGCTCTGACTCTCCCGACCACAACTTCGACTTAATCGAACCATCACTAGGTTTGGCTAACGTCAACGAATACCGATCGAATATGAAATCTCCACCGCCATAGCCAACCACATAGAGAGTGTCCCCCCGCAATACCACAACACCTTCATAGCTAAATGAACTCCGCATCCAAGTCAGAATTGACATGATCAAAACGACCGACGACACCATAACAACGATTTGAAAGAACCAGCAACGCATCTCGTGATTGTAGGCTCGGCATAGATTGCGAAATGATCGGAATCGTTCTGCTTAACCATTGATTCTACAGTTCTGTATAACCCGGATATTCCTGTATTGAGCTGAAGTAGAACTGGGCTATAGAGCGAGTCAGCAGGGTCAACAACGCGCCAGCCATAATCATTTTACCCGATGGTTCGGCGACATCCATTCCCAAGGCTTCGGTCCGAAATGAGGACACGACAGATCATCTGAAACAACAGAAAACGTATACGGCATGTTGGTGAGGAATTGCTTTGGCGGACCACATCCGTTTTTTTTCATGCTTCACCAGTGCAACACACTTTCAATATGCGCCGTCGCGTTGCCCGGCAGCGGGCCGCGTTGCAGATCGAAAACCGGAATGTGCGGCGCGCATAGCAGGCGGATCGGGATGAACGTTTCGCCGATGCCTCGGGAGATGATCGCCAAGGTGTCGCGATGGCGCAGCACGCCGGTCGCCAATTTGCTGGGCAGGTCGCACGAGGTGTACGGCGCGACACGGTTGGGCAGGCGAAGTTGCCCGCCATGCGTGTGGCCGGCGAACATCAGGTCGACGCCGAGATCCGACGCCGTGGGCAGCAGCGTGGGGTAGTGGGAGAGCAGAAGCCGCAGGGGCCGATCGGTGGTCCACGGATTGCTTTCAGCCTGGTCGTCACTGTTTTCGTCGCCATGGTCGTGACCGCAGTCTGCGCCATTCCCACCCGCTATCGAATGAATCAGTTGCACGGCATCGGCGCGCGTGTCGCGATCCGTCTCGAAGCCACAGATTTCGATGCCCTCTTTTCGTAGCGACACCGACTCGTTGTTCAGCCACCGCACTGGCAGGGGTTTGCACATTTGTCGGAAGGCGAAGGAATCGTGGTTGCCGAACACGCCGAACGTGCCCAACCGGGGGTGCAACGGCTCGACGACGGCTTCCAGTACCGCCATCGCCGCAGCCTCGTCGCCCGGATCGGACATGTAATCACCGGTCAGGAAGACGAGGTCGGCTTCCAGTT
>JANQKH010000183.1 GCA_028281215.1 Phycisphaeraceae bacterium
GTCCACTGGTGGCGCGGACAATGCACTGCCTACGGCGAAGGTGCCGACAACGCACGCGAATAGTTGGGACGCAAAATTTTTTTGCTTGGCAAGCATGGCCTTGACCCTTCGATCAAACAAGTTCATCGAATATCGACGTTGATTGATGCTATCGCGAAATTGACTGATTGCCTTGTGCCATTGCGCGTTGTGCATGTGAAATTTTACCCCATGGAAAAAGTGGCGACATTCGCTGAATTGCGGATGTATGATACAGATGGCGTTAAGGGCGGGGGAGAATCTGTTTATGTCATCTGTGAAATATTACGTTCGATCAATCGGGGCAGCACTATGGGCGAACCTGCCGAACCGAGGCGACGTGTAGCGTTGATAATTGAGACGTCCAACGAATATGCGCGGGGTATCCTGCACGGTATTCGTGAATACGTGCGCGAACATGAGCCGTGGGCATTTTCACTCGGCGAACACCGGCGTGGTGAACCTCCCGATTGGTTAGCACGATGGCAAGGTGATGGCATCATTGCCCGAATCGAAAACGATCAGATTGCCAACGCAATTGCTCGGTCGAAGTTGCCTACCGTTGATGTCAGTGCGGCCCGTCGCATTCCCCAGTTACCATGGGTTGAAACCGACAACGAAGCGATCGCGCGTGTTGCTTTTGATCATCTGCTTGAACGCGGTTACGAGCACTTTGCGTTTGTCGGCGCGCCACCTTTTCAATGGTCGGTTGAACGGGAAGAGTGGTTCAAGCGACTGGCCAGGAAGAGTGGGCACGAATGCCACATCATGCCGAAAACCAACGATGTCCACGACGCACCATCAGGAAGAGAAAGATTAAATCGGTTGGCCAAATGGATAAGTAAATTACCGAAACCAATTGGCCTGCTCGCGGCTTATGACATCATGGCGCATGAAGTAATCGACGCCTGTCGTAGTGTGAACATCGCAATCCCGGAGGAGGTGGCCATCGTGGGCGTAGACAATGACGAGTTGCTTTGCGATCTTTGTGATCCACCTCTGACTAGCATTGCATTGGACACAGATCAAACCGGCTATCGCGCCGCGGAATTGCTAGATCAAATGATGTGTGGCAACGTAGTGCCAGGTGAACCGCACTTGTTCAAACCCATCGGGATTGTTCCTCGCCAATCGACGGATTCATTGGCAATGTCCGATCCCGAGGTAGTTAAAGCAGTCCAATACATCCGTCTCCATGCCTGTGAGGGCATTTCGGTTACCGATCTATTGGAGCAAGTGTCGACTTCTCGCCGCGTGTTCGAACAGCGTTTTCGAGAGCAGGTCGGAAAAACGGCTCATCAACTAATTGTGCAAACAAGACTTGATCGTGTGAAGGAAATGCTGATCAATACCGACTTGCCTCTAGCTGATATCGCACATCGTTGCGGTTTCAGCCATCAGGAATACATGAGTGTGGTATTTAAGAAGATTATGGGGTTGCCACCAAGCGAGTATCGAGTTCGGCATCAATCAGGTTGAATCGAGATCGATGCGCGCCGAGGATTGTGTATTCCCCGATTGGAGGCCTGCCAGTGATTCAAAAGGTGAGTACAGTTTTTTCTTCGCCAATCAGAACCAATGTTCCGGTTGCATGAACTGGAGACCCATCTCCGCGAAATCTCGCCATTGAATGTGGTTATCGAGAAAAAGCATATTGCCGCCGCGCGGTTCCGAGGTCGCTGAATTGAGATGGGCCGAGTAGTGCGGTTTTTCCCAACCACCACGAATAGAAGTGAAATCCCCACTAGCCGAAATAATAGCATCAGAAACAAGCGGCGATTTGCTGGGATCGCTACCAGATCGAGTATTCCTTAACCATCTGCCACCACCGAAGAAGCCGGGAGATAAAGCCATGGGACCGCTGTAACGTTTGATCATAAAGAAATAACCGGTGACACGAAAGTCTGGATTGAAGTTCCACAAGGTTTCGACACTCTGCTCTGTATTCGAAGGACAATAGAAAAAGTCAATTTTTCCTCCACCGCGAGTGGCAATTTCATCTGTCGCTTCGAATGTCATGTCCCACATCCAATTACCATTGTATGAATCGTGGACAGGAAACTTTGAGACGTTATCTGTAGCGTACGAAAACAATCCAACACCGAGCTGACGGTGGTTGTTCTGGCAAATTGTTTGTTCCGCTATGTCACGGCTACGGCTCATCGCTGGAAGCAATAATGAAATCAGAACCACGATGAGTGAAACAACCACAAGCAATTCTACGAGAGTAAACGCGGATTGTCGGCGGCGTACATGGCGATTCATGGCAATGCTCACTCGAAAAAGAGAACTTGATTGACATGTTTATTTTGCCGCCGCACTTCACATTGTCTATGAACATCTTCATCCGACGCATGTGAAATTTCTCCAACGAGGTATGGAGAAAAAGACACTTTGAATCAGGCCAAAAACGATACGAGGTCAGGTGTTAGCAGGAAACATAGATTCCACTAAATGGGTCCGCTTCAATCTGAGGAAGGCATCGGGTGGTGAAAAATCACAGGCCGAGAGCAAAAGAGCTCATGGTGTGGGCTAGGTCGCGTGGTACATTTACAGCAGTAACAAGAAGGTCTACGGCTGCTCTTGGGATGTATTTGGAGTGAGGGCCATTTCGACCAGTTCAATAGATAAACCGTCTGAAATTAAGGGTTCACAACAAAGGAGATATTCATGATCTTTCAACGAAGTATCATTGGCACATCATTGGCAACGTTGATTCTAATAACGCTGGCGACCCAATCGAGAGCGGCATTGGTTCACCGCTACAGTTTCAATGATGCGAGCGATTCCATCGGCGGAGCAACCGCCAACTTGTTCGGCGGCGCTGTCCTTTCTGGCGGCGCATTGGACCTCACAGCGAATGGTCCGGCGACACCCAGCAGCAATCCCGGTGTCTCATTCGCCGATCTACCAATTGGCGGTACGATTGCAGGCCTGTCAGATGCTTCCTTTGAAGCTTTTATCACCTACAACGGCGGCAACGACTGGCAGCGAACATTCGACTTCAATGACAATACCACCAATAACTACATCTTTCACACACCCAAAGCTGGCCTCGGCGGATCTCCGTCCGTTTTTGAGACGAAGCTCAACCCTGGCCCTGGTGTTCAACGAATCCAATCAGGCCAGTTACCGGATAACGGATCGCTCCAGCATGTGGTCGGCGTGATTGACCAGACGAACAACGAAGCGAGGTATTACGTCAACGGCGTAAGGGTCGCAACAGACACCGACTTGAATGGATTCACAGTCTCAGGACTTGGCAACACTGCCAACAATTGGCTGGGCCGTTCCATTTTCGGCGGTGACGCTGGTTTCAACGGAACGATTGACGAGTTCCGTGTCTATAACGAAGCGTTGAGTGATTCGGCCGTCGCTGCTAATTCACTTGCTGGTCCAGATGCGCTGGCCAACTCAATTCCATTGCCTGTCACGCCAGAGCATCGATACAGTTTTAATGGCGACCTCACCGACAGTGTTGGTGGTGCGAACGGCGTACTTATCAATGGTAACGGCGGTGCAGGTTTTTCAGGCGGCCTACTCAATCTCAACAATCCGATCGGCATTGCTTCGGGCGGGACCAATGGAAATTACATCGAATTGCCAACGAGCGTTATCGCTGGCCGCTCGGAAGTTACTATCGAAGGCTGGGGGCGCTTCGACAACGAGGGATCAAATTGGGTGCGCATCTTTGATTTCGGCGATCAAACCAGCGGAAATGACCTTGGGCGCCAATACATCTTTCTGACCCCACATTCGGGGCCCAATGACACCCGCTTGGGTATTGCCAATCCAGCTGGCGATGCCCCAGGATTCACTGACGAGACGCCATTGATTATTGGAGGCCTACCTCTTGATCAAAACACCCCCGTTCACTTCGCCGCGGTTATCAATGATGCGGCAGACACAGCGGCTTTGTATATAAACGGAGTACTGGCGCTAGAGATCGCCAATTTTCGAGACATTGCTCCACTGAATTATGCAAATGCTTGGTTAGGCCGCGCTCTCTACGATGGTGATCACTACCTGAGCGGTTCGTACGATGAGTTTCGAATCTATGGACAGGCACTGACTGCCGATCAAGTTTTCGATAGTTTCCTCGCGGGTCCAGATGCCGCCGCAGCCACTGTGCCTGAGCCCACGACTGGCCTTTTGATCCTGCTTTGCTCGGCTGGGTTGATACGTCGACGACGATCCAATCCCAACTGAACCGTCGAAAACAAACTAAAAAGAAATAGCCACCGCCGTACCGTTCGATGACCTCGAACGGTACTTTATTAGCAATAGGCAATGGATTCCCAATGGCCGACCTCATCCCCAATCGCCATCTTGAGGGTTGCGGTGGTCACCGCGCGGAACGTGTTGGGAAATGGCTTTTGAATGGGAATCACTAAACCGCCGTACGCCGACCTGCTTTCCCTGCACGAAAAAGCACAAGTTCGGTCTGCTTTGCGTTATGATAGTTGGACTGTTGTGTTCAGATAGATGGAACACTTTTCCACACATGACAAATCAACCCGCAAATGTGAGACCTCGCAATGAAATCCATGAAGATTGGAAGTGTATTGGCCGCCTTAACACTGTTTGTGTGCATCGGCTCAACCATCGCCGCACCGAAGAAAGTGCGCCCTGAAGACAAACCTGGATACGACAAGACCAAAGATCTCGGTGTCAAAGCGCCCAAAGGCGCGGACATCCTGTTCGACGGCACGCAAGAGTCGGTCGACAAAAACTGGGAAATGTGGCCGAAAGCGGACATGAAAATCACTTGGTCGCTCGTCAAGAGCCCCACCGACGACACCAAGGTCCTCATGACCAACGGCGGCAAACGATGGGGCACGCACGATCTGGTCACCAAGAAGAAATACCAGGACTTTGAAGGCCACGTCGAGTTCGTGCTGATGGGCAAGCGCGGCGACAACAAAGCCGAAGGCTACACCAACAGTGGCGTCTATCTGCAAAACCGCTACGAGATTCAAATCGAATCGCCCAAAGGCAAGAACATCGCTGATCCGTACAACTGGAAGATCGGGCCGCACGGCATCGCCGCGTTCTGCATGGATCGCGTGCCGGACACCAACGTATGGCGACCCAACGGTGAATGGCATTCGTTCCACTTCATCTTCAAAGCTGCCAAGTGGAAAGAGGGCAAGGTCGTCGAACCCGCGCGTGCCACCGTCTGGTGGAACGGCGTGAAGGTCCATAACAACGCCGTCATCAAGAAGATCAACGGCGGCATTAAACCCGGCCCCGAACCGGGCGGTCTGAAACTTCAGGAACACGGTCAGGACGTACGCTTTCGAAACGTCTGGGTCCGTGAGATGAAGGGTAAGTAAACCTGGCTCCGCGTCGCTTGGCGATGGGCCAATGCAGGAATCACGTTTGCCGACCTGATTCATACTGCGCGGGGAATTACCGTAAATCACTATTTAACAACAGCTTGACGACCATTGGCGTTCGTAACAATGGTCGTTATCTGATGCAATGCATATTGCTTTGAAATATGCAATAACCTTCTAGCCAGCACGTTAGTTTGGTACCATACTAATTTAAGGCCAACCCGGAGTCACTTATGCCCGATCGGTCAACAACCTGCCCTACTTCCCGTGACACCAACGTGTCGGTGGCTTCGGACCCCGATGTCAGTTTCCTCCTGTTGCGCGCGTTTTATGACCTGCGCGGCACATTAGAACGGTTGCTCATCGAACACGATCTTGACCAGGAAATTCAACCGGGCATGGGACCGATTCTCTATGCCTTGTACGAACAGGATGGGGGCACGATCCGTGATCTGGGTGAGCGGGTTCGATTGGCGAAGTCGACACTGACCAACACACTCAAGCGGATGGAACGCACCGGTTTGGTTCAACTGCAATCCTGTCCAGACGACGGCCGGGCGATACGTGTACACCTGACGCGTCGGGGCCGTGCGTTGGAAACAGAAATGAACGCGTTGCGCAATGACGTTCAGCGCACGCTGCATGGCGATATGAATGACCGGGATCTGAAGCAGATCAAGTCACTGCTTCATCGCGTCATTGATTCAATGGAACGTCGCCGAGATTGAAACCTATGACCTGCAATCAGGTGCCCCATGCGATCAATCCAATCCCAACCATTTCACACGTTGATCTGTCTGATCTTGCTGGCGTCAATGCAAAACAGCTTCGCCCAGTCCAAGCTTGCCGGCGACCTGTTCGATACGAAAATTGCACCCTTTATGAAGCAGCATTGCGTCACCTGTCACGGTCCCAGGAAACACAAAGCCAATCTGATGCTGCACAAGATGACCGGCGTCATGCAAACCGGCGATGCGCAAGTGTGGCAGGCCGTATTGGTGCAGTTGGAAATGGGGCAGATGCCGCCCGAAGAACGGCCGCGACCAGACAAGCAATCGTTGGAACAGGTCACCAAATGGATCCATGATCAACTGGCCGCGCTGGAGCGTTCGCCACATGCTCGGCCACCCATCGAACCGCATGAAGGCAACCACATTGATCACGATGCGATCTTCTCGCCGAAGGTGGAATCGAAACCCGCAACGCCGGCACGTATTTGGCGAGTGCGCCCTTCAGTGTATGAATCATTCGTTGAACACGTGGCACGGCAACCATTTCGGCGCAAGTACGGCCCG
>JANQKH010000200.1 GCA_028281215.1 Phycisphaeraceae bacterium
CGATTCGTTGTTGCCTTTCCCATGGCTTGCCGAACCGGTCGTGTTGCGATGTTCCGAACGATGCGCGTGCGCGAGTCTGACGTTCTCCGTCGGCGACAATTCATCGAACAGGGCGAACTGCTGAAAGACGACGCCGACACTGCGCGGGCCGGTGTCGTGAATCAGTTCGCGGTCGGCGATCTTCAAGCTGCCGGACGTACGAATCTCTTTGATGGTGGGGTCGAGCAGGCCGGCAATCGCGCGGAGCAGCAGCGTTTTGCCCGCACCGCTGCAACCGACAATGATCGTCACCTTGCCCGGTTGGAAGTCGACGTCGACGTGGTCGAGCAGGGTGCGGTCGCCGGCTTCGAGCGTAAAATTGCGCAGCGCGACCGACGCCTGAGCGGGATGGGCCGGTGTCGCGGGCGACGGGTTCGCCTCGGTTGTGGCCGGGTCCGGCTCAGCGTTCGGTGACATCCACGTATCCGCCTATCTCTGGGACAAAGGGGTGAAATGGTGGGTTGTAGCCGCGCCGGACTTGCAAGGTAATGGTCCCGCTGGTGTCGATGGCCGGTGCGTCCGGGGAGACGCCGTCGGGTATGTGAAGTTCCAACCAGCGTTTGTCTTTTTTGAGCAACCGGAATCGTAGCACGCGCGCGAGCTGGGGCGAGATGCCGTGCTCGCGCGTGCCGAACAGCGTGTCGCTGATATACATCGCCAGTGGCTCCAGCCGTTCGCCCGCCAACCGAAACGCTGCTTTGGCACGGTCGCTGGTCCAGTGTTTTTCCATCACTTTTTTCAGCTTCGGGTTCTCGACCACCAGTTCCTTCGACAGTTCAAACACGATGCGGTGCAGTTCAGGGTCTTTGGTGATTTGCGACATGCTCTCACGCAGCACCTTGCGCACTTCTTCGTTCTTTGAAGCGTTGGCGATCACTTCGCCGACCAGTTTCATCATGTCGTCCGAGTGGCGGTTGAGAATGGGTATGGCGTCCTGCTTGAGGAAGCGATCGAATTCGAGCTGGACCGAATCGCCCTTGGTGAACGGCAACTTGTCGACGAACGCCTTGAAGCCGAACTTCCAGACGGACACACGCGCCCACATTTCTTCGCCGATCTGTTTCGCCAGGGGAATGGCTCGCTCGCGGGCGTCTGGCCAGATTTCGGTTTTCACCAGCGGGACGATTTTTTTCTTGATGATCTCGCGTTCGTACTTTTCGCCCAGCGCCTGCAACGCGTCTTTGTGTTTGGCCAGCGCCGCCGGCAGGTCGGCTTTCACCACCTCAAACGATTCGACCAGGCTTTCCTCCACGATCGGGCGCAGCGCGGCGACGATCTCGTCCTGATGCTCGGCGATTGTGTCGCTGATCCGGTTCAGCACCTGCTGCCACTTCTCGCCGGTGGTCATCGACTTGATAATCCAGCCGACGGACTCCGGTGTCTGGTACAAAATCAACGAACTGCCCTGCGGAATCGGGGGAATGTCAGGATAGAGAATCGCCTCGGCGTCCTCGGCGTAGATCGCCAATTCGTGGCGTCGCTGCACAATAGTGACGTGGCCGATCTGCTCGAAATCGTCCTGGCTTCGCACGATGTAGATCGGCATGCGTTCGTCAATTTCGAACGGACCGACGCCGGTGAATTCAAGGTCGACGTCCGTGCGATGGCCGACGGCGTAAGAGAACAGTTGGGGAAGGGCATCGCTGCCGACCGATCCGCGGCGGGCGACGAGGGTATCCAACGACCACCACAGCGCACCGCCGATGCCGATCCAGACTGCGATACCGAGAATCACCCGGAACTTGTGCATCGCTTTATTGTAGGCCGAATCACGGCGCATGTCGTCTGGCCGCCCAGTGGACCATGCGCTTGAGTACGCGGTCGGGCAGCGGAACCTTGGCGCCGCTACCTTCGCTGGCGGTGTGAATCACCACGCGGCCCATCCCGAAACTTGCGACCGCCAGCGAACAGATGCCGGTCGATTTCTGCTTGGCCAGTTGCTGATAATGTTTGTCAACCTGTCGCATCTCATCAAAGGGGAACGGCAACTCGTCGTCCGCCAGATCTTTTGTGATGAAGTGATTTTTGCCGAGATTGACCCGCGTCTTGTCCTTGTCGTTGTATGGCGACACAAACGTGACGGGGTACGGCAGCATCTTCGGCTGGCATTGATTGCCAGGCAGTTGGTACGGGTTGGGTTGACCGACGATCAGGGCGCCGCCGCGCTTGATGAATTGATGGAATGAGCCGGCGAGTTGGTCGTAGTGCGCCAGTTGGTTTTGCTGTTGCGCCCAGCCGGTGGGCAGATAGATCACGGTATAGTCTTTCAACTTGGCGGGGTCGGCGTCGGCTTCCTGGATGAGGTCGGCTTTGAAACCGAGCCCGCGCAATCGATTCACCGTCAACTGTGAACTGACCACGGCGATCCGGATGGACGTTGGTGAAGAAAAACTGGATGAGGGTTGGCCGTAGGATTCCGTCCGCGCGCCGGCGTGGAGTTCAGTGCCGAACACCATCGCGAACAGCGGGAAGAGGGCGAACGCAAGTTGAAACCGGGTGAACGTCATCGATACCCCTGCGTGAAGGATCGCAAGGGTATTGTAGTGCCGCGCAATCGCCGCGCCGGTCAAGTTACACAGCCCCGTAGAGCGGGCATCGCCTACCTCCGCGCCATTACGCCTTGGCGTGAGCATCACTTCTTCTTCGACGCATTTAACAACTCCACCACCGCGCGTTCGAGTTGTTTGTCCCGGCCTTTGGCGACGCTTTCCGGGTCGTTGAAGACTTCCACATCCGGTTCGAGTTGGTTGTTTTCCAGGTATTCGCCTTCGGGTGTGATCATGCCGACCTGTGGGATGCCGAAGTAGAGCGTCGGGTCGATTTGCGTTTCCCACCACACAGCCGTGGCGGTGCCGGGCACGGGCATGCCGATGAGTTTGCCGATTTTGCGATGCTTGAACGCGTATGGGAAAAAGTGAGCGTCGGAGTAGTTGCTTTCACTGACGAGCACGGCCACGGGGCGGGACCACCGGAATAACGGCTCGGCTCCCATGTCGCCGAGTTTCTTGCCGCGTGGCACGAAGTAGGCGTACGGTTTGCCGCCGTCGAGGAACTTCACGAGATCATCATGCAGCCAACCGCCGCCGTTGAAACGCGTGTCGACGATGAGCGCTTCCTTGTCGCTGTTGCGGCCGAGCGCATCGTGAAAAGTATTGCGGAAGCTGCTGTCGTTCATCGATCGAACGTGCAGGTAACCGACGCGGCCTTTCGATAGTTTTTCAGTGAGCAACCGCCGCTGTTTGACCCAGCGATTGTAATGCAACCCGCGCACGGCGTTCACGTTGGACGGCTTGATCACGTACTGGCGCGGGTTGTCAGCGCCGGGATCGAGCAAGGTTAGTCGTACTCGCTGGCCGGCTTTGCGATTCAAGAGTTGATGGTGGTTCACTTGTGGCGTAAGTTTGACGCCGTCGATATGCGTGATGATGGCGCCCGATTTGATTTTTGCTTCGTCGTTGTCCGCCACGCCGCGTTCAAACACCTCGGCAACGGCGAGCCCATCGCCGCGATGTTGGACATCGAAGATCAGGTCGAGCGATGCGGTCTGGTCGCCGTCGTCGCGTTTGGATCGGTAGCCGGAGCCGGTGTGTGACGCGTTGAGTTCGCCGAGCATTTCGCTGAGCAGTTCGGCGAAGTCGCGGTTGTGGGTGATGGAGGGCAGGAACGCCTGGTAGTTCTTTTTGAGAGCTTTCCAGTTGACGCCGTGCAGTTTCGGATCGTAGAACTTTCGCAAGGTCTGACGCCAGACATGTTCGAAGATGTATTGCCGTTCACCATGGGAATGAATGGTCATGGTGGCGGCGAAGCGAATTGGTTCGGTACGGACATTGCCGCCGAACCCACCGTTGCCGTTTTTGCCGTTGGATGGGGCAAGGATGTTGCCCAGTTTGACCTTTTCAAGTCTGCCGTTGCCGCGCTGGATGAACAACGACTTGCCGTCTTTGGAGAACTGCAACCATCCGGCGCGGTCGTCATTGAGCGTGAGGATTCGGCGGGTTTCGTTGTCGCGCATCTTGACCGCCCACAAGTCCCACTTGCGTTCAACCTGCGCGAAGTAGACGACCGATTCACCGTCCGGCGCCATGGCGAAGTCACCGATCGGCGCGGAGTGCATGGTCAGCCGGCGAATGCGATGTTCGCGGTTGTTGAAGGTGATTTCGACCGGCGGCGGTTGTTTGCCTTTCGCTTTTTCTTCGTTTTGTTTGTCATTGTTTTTATTGTCGTCTGAAGGCGGCGTGGGGTCGTCGTCCTTCGCTTTGAGGCGGTCGAAGTCTTCGCGTGAAAGTTTGGCGAGGTCGTAGGCTTGTTGTGTCAGGTAAAGCGCGAACACATCACCGTCGCTGCCCCAACTGCCGTGATTGCGTCGGCCGTAACGGTTGGAGTAAAACACCAAGGCTGCGCCGTTCCGGCTGAAGTGCGGTGAAAACTCGTAGTACCCCGAGTCGCTCATGTTGGTGACCTTACCCGACTTGACGTTCACCACGCCCACGTCTTCGATCCACCGGCGCCGTGCCATGTAGTTGAACGTCAGCCATCGGCTGTCGGGTGACCATGCATACTTGATATCCCCGTCGGTGTACGAGTAGTTGTTCTTCGCGGGAACGAGTGCGCGAACCTTCTTCGTGCTCAGATCGAGCACGGCGATCTCATCCCGGTTGCGCAGAAACGCAATGTGTTGGCCGTCTGGGCTCATGACCGGTTGAAAAGTCTCATCCTTACTGACGAGCACGGGCTCTTCCTTGAACACGGTCGCAGCGAAGAAGCGATCTTCGTCTTTGTGGCCGAGTGAGATGCGGTAGAGGTTCCAAGAACCATCGCGTTCGCCGGCGAAATAAATCGAACGACCGTCCGGAGCCCAGGTGATCGATCGTTCCTGCTGCGGCGTGTGTGTTAGTCGGCGGGTGGTGCCGTGATCGACCGACGCGGCAAACAGTTCCCCGCGGACCACGAAGGCGACTTCATCTTCATTTGGCGAGACGGCGAACTCGGTCACGCCGTCGCGAAAGGTGCGCACAACGGTGGCGTTCTCCTTGTCCCCGGCAACAGCGCGAATGTTCACACGTTTGGGTTTGCCGGCCGGCGCTTTCTTCCAAATCTGCCCGTTGTAGCCGTAACACAACGTGCCGTTGTCGGCGATGGAAAGAAAGCGCACGGGGTGCGGTTGATGATGAGTTACCTGCTTGGGTTTGCCGTCGGCTTTCGCGCCGCGCGACCAGACGTTGAAATTGCCGCTCCGCTCGCTGAGGTAAAACAGGGTTTGACCGTCGGCCGACCAGACGGGGTTGCGGTCTTCACCGGCGAAGGTGGTCAGACGTGTGTGTTTGCCGTTCGCCGGTGTATGCAGCCAAACGTCGCGAGCGACGGATGAGGTGTGATGCTTTCGCCAGGCGTTTTCGTATCCGCGATGGTCGTGGTATGCAATCGTCTTGCCGTCGGGCGAGTAGGTCGCCAGTTCGGCCGGCGTGGTGACGACCTGTTGTGGTCGACCACCTTCCACGCTGATCGAATACAACTCGGCGAGGAAGGTGCTCGGAATGGATGCCTGGTGGGCATCAATGCGCCGGCTGGTGAAGAGAACGTGTTTGCCGTCAGGCGAAAAGTCGGTCGGTGTGTCATCGGCGGAGTGATAGGTCAGGCGCGTCGCTTTGCCGCCGGCACGGGACACGATGAACACGTCGTCGTTGCCGTAGCGGTCCGAGGTAAAGGCGATGTGTTTGGAATCGGGCGACCAGACCGGTGACACTTCGTAATCCTGATGCACGGTCAACTGCCGGGCATTGCCGCCTTTGGCCGGCACGACCCAGAGATCCCCTTGATAACTGAATGCGATGGTCTTGCCGTCGGGTGAAATCGCGGGGTACCGCATCCAGTTCTCCGCCTTCGCCGATGTGAAAGCAACCAGCAGCAGGCAAAAAGCAGGGATCGCCGAACGCATGTCATTCTCCAAATCGCGAACGATTCAATCAGAGTTGCACCTGAATCAGAGTTCCCGTCAGGCGACGATAGAACACCATGATACCTTGATTCGTTCTGAATCGGACCGTTCGTTGATTCAACTGGTGAAATTGGAGAATCCAGAAGAAGGCCGTCGGTGTTTCGATATCGCTCAAAACGGACGTCATTTCTTCAGCGAGATAGCGTACAACTTGTCAAAGCCGCGCAGGTAGATCGTGCCGTTGGACACGACCGGCGACGCCAGCAGAGTGTCATTGAGTTTGTTTTGGGCCAGGATTTTATACGTTCGTCCGGCTTGCACAACGGTTACCGTGCCGTCGACGGCAGTGAGGTAAACCTTTCCGTCGGCCACAATCGGGGAAGCGCGATGCTTGTAGTTGCGCGTTCGTTCGTAATACAACTCGTCACCGGTTTTCGCATCCAGACAAAGCAGGATGCCGTTCTCGCGACACAGATAAACCAGGCCGTCATGAATCACCGGCGAAGGCACATCCGGCGTGTTGTTGGACCGTCGCCATATCTGATGTGTGGTTTTTTGAATATCGATGTAACCCGTGGCGTTGGGTGATACGCCTACG
>JANQKH010000220.1 GCA_028281215.1 Phycisphaeraceae bacterium
ACCTTCATTGAAGGCGCGACGCATGTGTTCAACGTTCCGAATCCGACGGCGGTCGACGCCGAGCTTTCAGATGAAGGTCGGCGGTTTGTGGATGCGACGTGCGACTTTGCGTTGCGATGTCTGGAAGCGCGAGGATGACAGAATGTGGATAATGCGATCCTCACCGCCCATCAGGAAAGGGTCCAGCAGACAGCATGGAGCTTACACATTGCCCCAAGCGCACAATTCACCGCTTCACGATAGAGTGCGTACGACCTCGGCGGGATTGACGTTTACCGATGCGGGGCGAACGGGGTCGGGGTTCTTCTATTTGACATTGGGCAAGGGTAAAACACATGTCGACCGGTAGTGCGCAAACGCAACGGGAAAGCCAACCACCATTGATCCGACAACTCGGACGGTTTGTCGACTCGGCGTTCTTTCAATACTTCATCCTCGGCGTGATCCTCGCCGCCGCGGTCGTTGTGGGCATCGAAACCTATCCCGGCGTGGTGAAAGAACACGGCGACCTGTTGCACTTCCTCGACAAACTCATCCTCTGGATTTTCGTTGCCGAGGCGGTGCTCAAAATGGCGCGGCACGGCAAGCATTTTTACCGCTACTTCACCGATCCGTGGAACGTGTTCGATTTCCTCATCGTTGTTGTCTGTTTCATGCCGGCGGACACCTCCTACGCCGCGGTGCTTCGTCTGGCGCGGATCATGCGCGCTTTGCGATTGATGACCGCCGTGCCCCAACTGCAACTGCTCGTCGGGGCGCTGATCAAGAGCATCCCGTCCATGGGCTACGTTGGCATTCTTTTGGCGCTGAGCTTTTATGTGTATGCCGTCATGGGTGTGTTCCTTTTCCGAGAAAACGACCCGTTCCACTTCCGCGATCTTCAAACCGCATCGTTGTCGTTGTTCAGGGTCGTCACGCTCGAAGACTGGACCGACGTGATGTACATCAACATGTTCGGCTCCAACAACTACGACGGCTACGAAGGGCTTAACTCCAGCGGCATCGCCGCTGACCACACCAAGTGTCCGGGGCCGGTCGTAGGTGCGATTTACTTTGTCAGTTTCGTCATGTTCGGCACGATGATCATGCTCAACCTGTTCATCGGCGTCATCCTCAACAGCATGGACGAAGCCCGCGAAGACCGCCTGCGCGAACGCCAACAAGCGCAACGCGAGTCCGGCCAGCAGCGGCCCCTTGACAGTGTCATCGACGACATCGAAGTCCAAATGGAAGATATGAAGTCCAGCCTTCAGAATTTAAGGTTGCGATTAGAGAGCAATGGAGAAAACAAGTCGTCGTGATCGACAGCGAACTCTTCGTTACGGCTGAAATGCACGTTGCCCATCCAGACTTTTCACCATGCACGAAGCAAGGAGCCAATCATGGTTCAAATCGGATTACTGATGGTCGCCGCCGGGGCGTTGATCATGGGAATTCCGCTGTTGTTGCCCGGCGGGTTGAAGTACCAGAAGGCGACACGGAATCAGCCGGCCAAGTATTTCAAGGGACCGGCGGCGATCGTGCTTGGCGTGCTGATGATCGCGATCGCCTTGGGTGTGGCGTATTACGCGCTGGTGGAGGTGCCTCGGTGGACGAACTTCTGATGGGGGTGGTGATGCGTATCCCGTTGATCTGGAAAAGAACGGCATCCGGTCTGATCATGCTCGGCGTTTTGATCACGCTGCCTTGCTGTAGCCAAGACAATGTCGTGCTAGATACCGGCAAGGACCGCAAGGACAGGACAAACAGCAAAGTTGGCCAAGACAGCCAAGACAACAACAACGGCAACGACGGCAAAGCAGGTGATGGGCACGCGGCCGAGCCGGGCCAGCAAGTTGAGCCCGTCGTGTTTTCCATTCATCGCGCCAGTTGGCAGGCCCGGCCGATGTGGGAGATGTACGTTGACCCGTCCACGCAGAAGTCCGTGTATATCGAACCGAAACGGTTGGTCACGAATGCCGACGTCGTGTCCGCGGATCACACCCTTCACGCGGTCGATGGCAGCCGCGCGATCGCCGTCCGTGTGAAAACGACGACCGGCAACATGTTGCAAAGGGCGACTCAGGCCTGGCAGGGAGAACCGATGGCGATTCGTTTGGAAGATCGATTGCTCGTCGTCAATGTCGTCGCTGCGATCGGCGAGTATTTCTTGATCTCGGGGCAGTTCGAATCAGAAGCGGAGGCGGTCCGGATCGGTAAGGGTATTATGTTGCAGGCTGAGAAGTCTTCGTCGCCGTAGGATCGACTCGTGCGCCAATGGATGTCACGCCTCTGGCTGGTCGAATCCACACTTTTGTGCGTGGCGGTGATCGCGTTGTGGTACAGCAGTGCAAGCCTCGTTTGGCATCGGGTGGACTTTCGTGTTTACGACGATCTGCGTTTTAGCACGGCTGCCGCGCATGGTGTCTTCGTTTGCAATCTCTACGTTGACGTCGGCAGACGTACTGACCGCTCATCATCAACAATGCAATTTGATCGCATTGGCGACGATGCCGATTTCGTTGCCATCGGCGCACAGAATGCCATGAATAAGCATGGCGTCGGTGCCTTCGGATTGGGTGTGTGGTTCAAAGATGAATTCCGACCTCTTGTCGCAGCGTGCTCGATTCCCTACTGGTTCGTCCTTCTCCTGTTGTGCATTTCACCGACGCGATGGTTGATGCGCCGACCGTCGCGCTGGCGCAACGCCGTCGTGGGCATCCTGGTGATTGGCGCGATTCTGATTGGCGTTGCGTTATATCTATTTGGGTCGTATTCCATGGCCTATCGGGCGCGTGTATTTCTTCCGCCGATGGCTGTGCTGATTTGGTATGTCACCTTGGCCTATCGCCTTCGGATGAAGGCGAACCGAGCCGCGAAGGTGATAGCGCTGGGCTTGTGCGCATCGTGCGGTTATGACCTGCGCGGATCGGAATCGGCTTGCCCTGAATGCGGGGCGACAATTTCGCATGACACGGTTGTTGAGTGATGGCGACAAGCCTGCGTCGCGCCATGCGGGCGAGTGGCGTTTGTTCTTCACCAATGGATAAGCGATCGGGCATCTCAGGACGGGCAAGTTCCCGGTGGACAACAAGTGGTTGAAAGCGCACACGTCGGTGGCGCAGTGAGTTTTAGCGCGTGGTGCGTTTGCGCCATTGCTCGGCGTTGAGCACTTGCACCGCTCGGTTTTGGTCGAGTCGCAAACCGGTGGCGCGTTCGACCATGGCCCGCACCTGTCGGGCGTTGCCTTGGACCGGCGGCGGCAGTTGCCACGCTTGGGCGTTGCCGTCTTCGCCGGCGGTGAGGACGATGCGCGGATTGGTCGGGTGAAAGGTCACGCTGCGCACGAGGCCGGCATGCGCCGGCGGGAGCGGCAGCGCCATGCCGGACTTCAGATCCCACAGTTGCGGTTGTTTGTTGCGGCAGCCGACAAGCAACATTGAGCCGTCGGGGCTGAAGGCGGCGGAGCGTACATCGTCGGGATGGGGGAAAGTCTGCAATGCGTTGCCGGTTTCGACGTCACGAAGCACCGCCATTTTGTCGAGCCCGCCGGTGATGACGCGACTGTTGGGTCCGAAAACGACGGTCAACACATCGCGTTGGTGCGGAATGGACCAGATCAGTTCGCCGGTGTCGGCGTTCCACAGGCGGGCGTGGCCGTCGCGACTGCCGGTGAGCACGTGTTTGCCGTCGGGACTGAACGCAGCGGCGAGGACGGGGCCTTCGTGCTGGAGTGCGTGTTGAATCTTTTTTCCCGCGACATTCCACAGAATCGCGCGGCTGTCTTCGCCGGCAGAGAGGATCGTCTTCGCGTCGGGGCTGAACGCGGCGGCGTAAACGACAGCGCCGTGTTCGAGTTGCACCAGTTGTGTTTTCGTTTCGATCTTCCACAGTCGAACATAGCCGTCGCGCGCCGCGGTGAGCAATGTTTTGCCGTCCGGATGCAGGTCGATGGCAAGCACATCGGGGTCGTGCATCGGCGCGGTCTTGTGTGGGAACGTGGCGATGGTTTGGCCGGTGGTCACGTCGGTGAGTCGCGCGGTGTGATCCCAACTGGCGGTCATGATCCAATTGCCGTCCGCGCTGAACTTCGCCTGCTCGACCCACTTGCCATGGCGGACCGTGACGCCGGGTTGATACGCCTCGGAGATGTCCCACAATCGCACAAGGCCGTCGGCGCTGCCGGTGAGCATGCGCTGTCCGGTTGCATCGAACGCGACGGACCAGACGAGGTCGCCGTGCTTGAGGGGGTTGCCGATTTGCCGGGCGTTGTCGGCCCGCCAGAGCCGCGCGGTGGCGTCGCGGCTTCCGGTGAGGACACGGTCGCCGCGCGGGTTGAAGGCGACGGCAAGGATACTGCCTTCATGGTTGAAGCGCGGCAAGTTTGCTTCGGCGCAGGCATTCAGGTCGAACAATGCAGCTTGCGTGTGACCTGGTCCGTTGCCGCCGGCCAGGATGCGCTTGTCATCGGGGCTGTATGCCGCCGCCCAGATGAAGCCATCGGTGAACACCTGATCACATTGCGGTTGAAGCGAATCGGTATGCCGGGTGCGCCACCAACCGCGACGGCCATCCGCTTGATAGCCCGCGGCGAGAAAGGTGTTGCCATCGCTGGTGAAGTCGACGGCCCAGGTTTGTCCACCTTGTTGATCGAACTGTTTAAGCAAGGCGCCGGTATTGAAATCCCACAGCGCGTAACTGCCGTTGGAGTAACCGACGGCCAGATGTTTGCTTTTTGGATCGACGGCGATGCTGATCACGCCGAAGGTTCTGTCAGGCGGCCCGATGCGCCGGATCAATTCGCCGGTCTGCATGTTCCAGATCGTCGCGGCACTGTCGGCGGCGATGAGTTTGTTTCCATCGGCGGTCAGTTCAACGTCGTAGACGACGTGCGAATGTTCATCGCGGAATTCGCGGACAAGCTCGGCGGTGTCAATATTCCACACACGCGTACCGCCATCCATGCAGCCGGTGATGATCTGATTGTTCTTCGCAGGCCCGAAGATTGCGTCGTATACCGTGCCGGGATGTTCGAACATCTGTTGCAGGCGATGGGTGTGTTGCAGGTCGACGGCGATGTGAACGCGCAGGACGTCGGCGACGTCTTGCAGTTCCGCGTCGGTGGCGATCTGCAACGCACGGGCGAGCCAGAGCAGACTTTGGGCGCGCTCGCCTTCGGCGCGCAAGCGCAGACCGACCTCCAGCGCGCCGACCGACGCTTCGTGTTTGGCGGCGATGGCGCTGCGGTTGGCGTCCTGCCGGGCGATGAACGCGACGATCGCCAGCGTAACGGCGAGCACGAGCGCAACGCTGACGCCGGCAAGGAGGCTTCGCATGCGGCGCTGCGCCAGGCGCCGGCTGGACTGGATGAAGTCGGCGTGCAGTTGCGTGGGGCGCGGTTGTTTGTCGGCGACTTCGGCAAGCCAGCGGTCGGCATCGCTCAACCCGTCGCCGCGCAACAGTCGGCCCACCGGTCGCCCGCGCTGGTCCCATTCCCGTGCGTGCACGAGCAGTTTGGTGTGCTGCTTGAGAT
>JANQKH010000272.1 GCA_028281215.1 Phycisphaeraceae bacterium
TACAGCAACCTGCCGAAGGCAAGTCATATACGTCTGAAACGGCATCGAAAAAACGGGCTGGGCAAGATGGGATTGATCTGGGCGCGACTGGAAATCGCACGGGATTACGACCACAAAGACAAGGCGCGGCAGTCCGCGTTTGAGCAGATCGCCGACGACGCCGTCACGATCGAAGTGCGGCAATTGGCGTTGGTTCGAGCCGGTGATTCCGCCACTGCCCGAAAGGACAAGGACCATGAAAAAACCGCACACCGGTTGTATCGACGCGCGATCGACCTGAATCCCAAAACCGGCCAGGCCAATACGGCGCGTGTGCGGCTGGTCGCCATGTTTCTGACCGATGAACGACCGCAACCCGACCATGCATTGGCGCTCATTCAACAAATGCGCCTTAAGCATCGCGATGTCTCGTTTGGCGATCCACTAATCACTATCGCACGCCATCTGTCGCGGCATGGCAAACCTGACCAGTCGATGCACCTGATGCGCGAGGTTATTCGCCTTTATCCCCAGTCGTCCGGCGCGGCGTTCGCATGGATCGTCGTCGCGGAAGAACACCAGCGCGCCGGCCGCACCGACGCGATGGTCGCCGCATACCGCCGCGCCGCCAACTTAGAACCATTGGACACGCGACGCAGCATCATGGACGCCTCGAACACGCGCAACATCGCCCACGAACGGCTCGCATATCACTACCTGGACGCGGGTGACTTCAAAGAATCACTCAAGTGGTGGCAGCGATGGGAACCTTCAAGCTGGTGCGGCACGTGCTACGCCGGTATGGTCGCCCGCAAACGACACTACACCCTTCAATGCCAGATGAAAGTCGGCCTGTTTGCCGACGCCATCAAACTGATCGAACCCCACGTCTGGGTCGAAAAAAGCAAGAATGGTTTCCAACAAGATCACGCGGACAACGATACACTTTGGCAATTCATTCAAGCACACGCCAAACTCGATCGTCTGCCGCAACTGCTCAACCGCGCCGAAGCCTACCGCAAGCAGCACAAGGATTATGACGAACCCCGCGACACCACCGAGCGCATCGTCGCACTGACCACGCTGTTCAAAGTCAACGCGTCCGGCGATCATCAGCGCCTGTGGCAATGCGTCAGCGGGGAAAAACCGATTCAACCACACGACGAGGCCTACGGCGCCGGCATCGCCACGCAACAAAAAGCACTGCATCTGCTGGGCGATTCAAAGCAAGGGCGCGAGTTGCTGTTCAAGAAACTGACCGGCGACAACAAGACAGGTCAACACCATCCTGTTGACGCCGGCAAGATCGCATGGCAACTCGCGCGCGCCGGCGACCCCCGTGTCGAACCCTTCGCTCTCGATGTGTTCAAACGCCTGATCAACGCAAACAACGAGGGCGACGATGTGAAGTACGAAGCCGAATCATGGACCTACATCCTGCTCAAACTCAACAAACCGGCGGGTGTGAAGCTGATCGAAACGATCGCCACGGACCCGAAGCACCCACTTCATAAAACCGTCCACGAAGCAAAAGCTGAGTTCAAAAACCGCCCATCCACACTATTGCGATTTCAGTGGTAGTTCGACGCAACGGCGTCTCTGGCACCTGCGATTGATGCTAACCAGCACGAGCCCTCAACGGGGCGCATTCAATGCTGGCGACGGCGCTTGCGGCGACCTGGTCGAGGACGCTTTACATGGCGCGTGATTAAGCCTCGCGTGTACGGCAGGCGATGTATTCACACTAATCCATGCGGGCACGAATGATCAACCGGCCGCCGGGGGCAACCGCACGTTGAGCCGGGTTGTAATAGAGGTACACCTTCGACGCCGGCACGGCGACCTCGGCAGGAACCACGGCGGTCAATTCATAATCGAACACCACGCTGGATTCCGGATTCAACCGCCGCAAGTAGACGATCAACTCGCCCGGCTTAACCTCGTACTTCGCGATCGTCTTCAGCGACACCAGACGACGAACCGAATCGACATCCAACTCACAGCCGGCGGGAATCGGCAGGTGCGCAACCGGCATTGGCGCATCGCGATTGGACCGATTGGCGATGAGCGACTTCACCCTGACCCGCCGGCCCACCGGTACGGCATCAACCGGCCAGGTGGTTTGAATCGACAAGGCGTCACCTTGCGACGCGACGTTCGGCAAGTGGTATCGCCAAGCCAGTTGGTACGTGCAGTTGGCGTCGCTTTGCTCTTCCACCGCGATCGTCGAATCGCCCCGCACCACATATGACGACAGATCGATGACCTGCATCACGTCATGCTGGTCCGCCGGCACATCAAGTTGCTTTACGAGTTGGCCGTCAAGGTGCACTTTGAATTGTCTCGGGCCGGACTTTGGTTTTGATTGTGTGCCCGCGAGCAACGCTTTGAGTGCGAGGACGGTCGACTGTGTGGCGTGCCAACCGCCTTGCGGATCCTTTTGCGCGACAAGCCAGCGAAGCGCGGGTTGGTATTCGGTCGAAGGATGCGCCGCCTCGGTGAGTGCGAGCACCGCGAGCGCCGTGGTTTCGATCGCCGCCGTTCGGCCGCCGCCATGAAACGCAGTGTCTCGTCCGTTGGACCGTGTCCACCATCGCATCTTGCGGTCACGCGAATGTTTTGCCAGCGTGTTAAGCCGATCGAGATACGGTCGCACATCTGCCGCGTTTGCATCGAGCGCGAGCAATGCGTTGCAAACCATCGCAAGGGTGTAAGCGTCGTCAATGTCAATCGGCTTCGAGTGCAACAGGTATTGCCGCGTGCGGTGCATGACAGCGGGATCGGTCGATGCACTACCGAGCGACCAGGCGATGTACGCCGTGGCGATCAGCCGTTCGTCCGATGCATTTGCGGCGCGCGGTCCGTCTTCCATGCCGTAGGATTCCGGATTCCACGAACCGTCGTCGCGCCGTTGACGCAGCAGCCATTGCCGCGTGCGTTCGATGAGTTTCGGGTCAACGGGATACACCTTTGCCATGTCGGCGAATTCCGTGAGGCCGTATGCGGTGAGGATGCGATTGGCGGGCGGATGACCGAACCATTCAAAACCGCCGCCGCCTACTTCAAAAGCGAGCAACTGTTGGTAGCCCAGGTGCACGAAGCGTTTGGCATTCGCTTCAAGTGCCGGCGCTTCGGTCTTTGTGCGTTGAAGATAATCGAGTACAAGCAGGTTGGGGTAGGTCGACGAAGATGATTGTTCAAAGCAACCGTGCGGCCGACCGACGATGGCATCGAGCCCTTCCAGCACTTGCGTGAACGCGGAGGGATAGAGTCTGAGCAACGCCCGCGCGCTGCCATCGATCGCGCGGTCCGGCACATGCATCGCGATAGTCGTCGCGCCCTCCAGTGTGCCGCTGGCGACACGGTCCACCCGCACACCTTCGGGCATGACCACAATCGTGCGGCGAATCGCATCCGACATCTCAATGCCCTGAGCCGTCACCTGAAATTCATGCCGACCGATTTTCAACACGCGAATCGGCACATGCACCGTCCGTACCTCGTTGGCTTGCAGGCTCACAAGCGTGACGTCGACCGTTTCGTCCAACGCAAACCACGGCGCAGGTTCGACGGTCAACGCGACATCCTGCGCAGTCGGCAGGTAGTTGTACACCATCACCGGCAATGTAATCGCATCGCCACGGGTCAACGTTGCCGGCAAGTTGACATCGACGAAGAAAGGCTGAAAGACGCGCAGCGGTTCGGTCGTCTGCGCACGCCGGCCTTCGAGGGTGATCGCATCGGCGCGCAGTTGCCATGTGGTAATGGAGTCGGCGAGATTGAGGTCGAGCGTCGCGCGGCCGTGTTCATCAGTGATCAACTGCGGCCGCCACAGCAATGTTTCCGGAAAGTGATTTCGCACCCGGACATTTGAACCGACGTTCGTCTTGGCGCCGAGCAGTGGATCCGAGTCATGCAACATTTCGATCGCCATGGCGATACCGCGCAGTTGAGAG
>JANQKH010000392.1 GCA_028281215.1 Phycisphaeraceae bacterium
CATTGCAGTTAAATAGTCGCCCAATACGTCCGCCATCGCCTTGGCCTGCAAGCCATCGGGGTCGGCTTGCGGGTCGGCCATCAGCGATTGTTTGTCCGCCATGACGCGAGCGGCCTTCTTCACCAACGCGATGCTCTTTTCCCAGAGGTCCGAGTCCATCCGCTGCCCGAAGTCGTGCACGAGTTTGGTCACATCCTGCTGATAGCTTGGTGGCATCATGTCCCACAACGCCGCGACGTCGTGATCGTTGACCGCATTGATGGCGGCTTGCGTGGCGCCCTGCGGGGTTGTTGGATCATCAGTTCCCCCGCCGCCGCAACCGGTCAGTAGAAACAACCCACAAACCAGCAACGGCAATCCAACGGCAGAGCGAGATTTCATGGCAAACCTTTCGGAAAAGAACAGCGATGTGATCATCATAACGCACGCAACGGTATCAGTGAGCCAACATTTCGTCCGAATGATGGAACCCATGTGCCGCTTTTCCGATACAAGAGATGGATTCCCACCCACGCGGGATTGTCGATGGAAAAGGAATCCACCGCACGTACGATGAATGAACCGCTCGCAATAACTTCACCGGACGCAAACGCGTCACTGACCGAGGGGTCAACGGCCCCGATCGAGTTGGTCGTCTTCTCCGACGACTGGGCCAGGCATCCTTCGAGTTGCCAGCACCTGGTTTCGCAATTGCTCGATCACGTGCCGACGCTGTGGGTGAACACAGTCGGCACGCGAGCGCCGAAACTGTCGCGCGAAGATTTGGGCAAAGCGGTGACCAAACTGTGGCAATGGTGCCGGCCGGCGTGGAAGACCAAAGCAGCGGCAAGCGACGCCGACGCTCAGGCACTGGCGAATCTGCGGGTGATCGCACCGGCGATGTATCCGGGTTTTCGGCGCGGCTGGCAGCGATCGATCAACGCCCGGATGATCAGCCGGGCGGTGAACCGTGCGCTAAGCGGCAAGCTGCGGAATGGTGCGGCGGATGATGGGGTGCAGCGCGTCGCCGTAACGACGTTGCCGATTACCGCCGATCTGCCGGGCAGGCTCGATGTCGACCGCTGGGTGTATTACTGCGTGGACGACTTCTCCGTCTGGCCTGGGCTGGACGGTTCGATCATGGATGCGATGGAGCGCGATCTGGTGCAGCGCGTCGATGAAGTGATCGTCGTGTCGGAAACGCTGCGGCAACGCGTGGCGTCGTTCGGCAAGGAGGCCACCGTGCTGACGCATGGCATTGATCTGGATCATTGGTCGGGCGATGCCGATGAATCGGTCGAGCCATCGAGTGGGAAGGCGAACGAAAAACCTGGAGATGAACCTTCACACGAACCGGAGCGGCCGGTGTGGTGGTCGCAGGTGAAGGGACCGGCGTTGTTGTTCTGGGGTGTGGTCGACAAGCGGTTGGATACGGAATGGTGCGCAGCGCTGGCGCGCGAGTGTGGCGGCACGCTGATCCTTGCCGGACCGCAACAGTCGCCCGATCCGGCGTTGTCATCGCTGGACAATGTGTTGATGCCCGGCGCGCAACCTTACGAGTTGCTGCCGACGCTTGCCCGGTCGGCGGATGTGTTGGTGATGCCTTACGAAGACGCACCGGTCACACGCGCGATGCAGCCGTTGAAATTCAAGGAATACCTGGCGACCGGCAAACCAGTGGTGGCACGGCGGCTGCCTGCGATCGAGGCATGGGCCGACGCCGCCGATCTGACGGAGACATCGTCAGCCTGCGTGGAAGCCACGCGGCAGCGGATCGCAGAAGGGATCACCGAATCCCAACGCGCGGCGCGGGGCCGATTGCGTGACGAATCATGGTCGGTCAAAGCGGCGACGTTTCAGCGTTTGCTGGCAGGAGCGTGATCATGACCACACGGCAAGTTGAATCAGCCAATCCGCGTGCCATGGCTGGCTTGTCCAGCCGTGAGATTGCCGATTCGCCCAGCCTAAAGATGCAGAAATACCGCATGGCTGGGCAAGCCAGCCATGGCACAACTTTGATCGGCATCACATTTCGCCCGTTGTGCTTGCCACAATTCCACGTTTCGCCAACCGCGCGATACAATGCATCCGATGATTGATTCCCACGAACAATCTCAATCGCCATCACATGCCATCGAGCACCATGAAGCCGCGCGGTCGCGCCGTGACTTTCTGTTGCGCGCAGGCGCCGGGTTTGGTTCGATTGCGTTAACCGGAATGCTCGAACAGGACGGCGTCAACGCTGCAGGCAATCAGATTCAACCGTCGGCGCTGGCAGGTCGTCACGAGATCAACGAGCCCCAAACGCCCAAGCGGCCGCACCACAAGGCGAAGGCGAAGGCGTGCATCTTTATCTTTATTGAAGGCGGGCCGAGCCACATTGATCTGTTCGATCCCAAACCGCTGCTGGACAAGATGGCCGGCCAGAAGATTCCCAGCAGTTTCAAACCACTGATCACGCCAATGGGCGAGTTTTACAGCCCGTTGCTCGGCTGTAAACGCAAGTGGAAGCAGCACGGCCAAAGCGGTACGTGGGTCAGCGACTGGTTGCCGCACATCGCCACGCTCGCCGATGACATCGGCGTGTTGCGGTCCTGCGTCAGTGATGGCTTGAATCATGTCAACGGCGTGCAACAGATGAACACCGGCTCGATCTTCGGTGGTCGACCGAGTTTGGGTTCGTGGACAAGCTACGGCCTCGGGAATGTCAATCAGGATCTACCCTCCTTTGTTGTGTTGCTCGACAAGGGCGATTACGTCACCGGCGGTTCGCGGAACTGGAGCACGGCGTTCATGCCTTCAACTTATCAAGGCACGCGCTTTCGCAACGGCATGGAGGCGGTGAGCAATCTGAATCCGCCCAAAGGCGTGAGCAATGCACGGCAGCGCGCGAAGTTGGACTTCCTCGCGAAGATCAATCGCAAGCACATGCAGCCGCGCGAGGATTACAGTGACCTCGACGCTCGCATCCGCGCGTATGAGTTGGCGTATCGCATGCAGGCCGCGGCGCCCGAAGCGGTTGACCTGTCGAAAGAATCGGAGTCGACCAAGGAAGCGTACGGCCTGAACGATCGGGCGACGTTGAACATGGGCCGGCAATGTTTGCTCGCGCGGCGACTGGTCGAGCGCGGCACACGCTTCGTGCAAATCTATTCCGGCGCAGGAAGCAAATGGGACGCTCACTCGAATATTGAAGGCAACCACACCACCAACTGTAAGGCAATGGACCAACCGGTCGCGGCGCTCGTGCACGACCTGAAGCAGCGCGGCATGCTGGATGAAACGCTGATCGTCTGGGGTGGCGAGTTCGGCCGCACACCGATGAGCGAGAAAGGCACCGGCCGCGATCACAACCCGTGGGGCTTCACCATGTGGTTCGCCGGCGGGGATGTCAAGCCGGGTAACGTCGTCGGCAAGACGGACGACCTCGGACTTCACGCCATCGAGGACCGCGCTCACGTGCACTCCATTCACGCAACAGTTCTGCACCTGCTCGGCATCGATCACACTCGCCTGATCTACCGCCACAACGGTATTCCGGAACGGGCGACGGTGAATGAAGGACATGTGGTGAAGAAGTTGTTGGCGTGATTCGTCTCTATGAGCCGGGAGTGTTCGATTGAAATGGCCTGTCTTGTCGACCGTTGCCCTTTCTTTGTTGATAGCGATCAACGGAGGTTGCTCTTCTATGTCACAAGACGTCACTGCTTTGCCTGACTTCGACGCCAAATGGAATTTCGGCGACCCGGCGGCGAGCGAAAAGGCATTCCGCGAGATCGAGGAACAAACAAAAGCAACCGCGGGCTCTGCGTATCGCGCGGGACTTCTGACACAGATCGCCCGCGCCCAAGGGTTGCAACGACAATTTGACGCCGCGCATCAGACGTTGGATCAGGTCGAGGCCATGTTGACCGACGCCATGCCGTCAGCGGAATCAAGCACCGTTCGCGTGCGATACCTGTTGGAGCGCGGCCGGGTGTTCAACTCGTCCAGCGATAAGGCGAAGGCGAAACCGCTGTTCGCTGACGCGTGGGCAATGGCAAAGGACGATGCAACACTGACGTTTTACGCTGTCGATGCGGCGCACATGCTCGGCATCGTGGAGGAACCGGACGCGGCGTTGGCGTGGAACGAAAAAGCCATCGCCCACGCTGAACAGTCCGACAGTGAAAAGGCGAAAAAGTGGCTCGGCTCACTCTACAACAACACCGGCTGGACCTATCACGACAAGGGTGAGTTCGACAAAGCCATGGTGCTGTTCCGCAAAGCGCTGGACTGGTTCGAGCAGCACGGCGGTGAGCCGCAGATTCGCATCGCACTTTGGACGATTGCACGATGCCACCGCTCTCTCAAACAGTTCAATGAAGCGCTGGTCATCCAACGATCACTGGAAGCGGCCATGGAAAAGTCGGGCGAGCCGGATGGATTTGTCTACGAGGAGATCGCCGAACTGCTTTTGGCGCAGGGGCAGACCGATGTGTCGAAGCCTTACTTCGGCAAAGCGTTTGAGGTATTGTCGAAAGATGAGTGGTTCAAAGCGAACGAAGCGGAACGGCTGGAACGCATGCGGACACTTGGCCAATAACCTCGCACGGCCGATCAATCCCAATTGTGATTGTATTTCCAATGTGAGTGCACGTAGTGTTTACTCAGGTCGAGCGCATCGAACGGAATCCAGCGGACGCTCAAGTCGTAGTAGCAGTTGTTGATTCCGAACGGAAGGAACATCTGCCGGTCTTCATAGAGGTGTGAGCCTTCCGGGCGAGCGGGGTTGGGATGGTTGGCGTGCGTGTACCGCCATGGCCGCCAAGGTGTCCAAGCCGCCTGGTTGTGTCCGGCGTTGACGTCGCCGAGAAGCACCCATTGATCCAACGTACCAGGCACGGTTGACTTGAGTTTGTTCAACGGCACGCGCGAATGGTTCAACCCGTCGCGCGTGTCGCGGTTGGGAAAATAAGAATAACCCCAGAAGGCAGCGCCGGCTTTGTCGTATTCCGACTGATGCGTTTCCGGCCGGGCAAAGCCATCGGTGCAGAAAGCGAGTTGCTGTTCGAGGCCGTAGTTCTCCAGCACGTTGCGTGCCTTGGGCGCGTTGTATTGATAAATCTCGATTGGCGACCCGCCGATGTCCGGAAGCTGATCCAGGTTCTCATCGGAGTAGGCGGTGAGCATGATGCCCCACTGACGAACCTGATTACCGCACTGCACCTGCCGCGTGCGACGCCGAGCGTGGCCCAGTCCCGGCAACAATATGGAGATCAACAGCGTGATCAGCGCCATCACTACCAGCATTTCCACAAGTGTGAATGCGAGGCTGGATCGCTGGCGTGTTGACGAAACGGATACCATCGCTCAATTCCGAAACCGAACGGCGGAAACGAAGTCCGCTCATCTTACAATGCACGTGATGAATCACCGAGTCATTCTCACGTTGCTCGCTGGATGGCTATCGTCATCCGGCATGATCACGCACGCCGCAGAACAACAACGATCAGCGCAGCAACCATCGGTGTGGAAGAAACTGCCCGACATGCCGGAGCCTGCGTTGATGACCGCCGGAGGCCGGGCCGGCGACTTGGTCGTGGTCAGCGGTGGTATCAACCAGGCCGGTCAGGCGGGCAATCAGGTTCGGCTGTTCGATCTCAAAACCAACAAGTGGCGAGCCTCGAAACGTATGAAGCAGCCCCGCGCCATGCACGCCGCCGTTGTGCTGGACGATCGCTTTCTGCTGGTCGCCGGCGGTTCGTTCGGTCAGATGAAGCCGCTGGGCAAGGGGTTGAAGCCGACGCGGAGCGTGGAACTGTTGGATCTGCACGGCAAAAACATCCCCAAACCATGCCCGCCTTTGAAGAATCCCATCGCGCACGCCACGGCTCATGCCATCGGTAATGGACAAGCAGTGATCATCTCCGATAAACGCGCCCAAGTCTTCGATCGAAACATCAACGACTGGAAACATGCGATTGACTTGCGACGTTCGCGACAAAGCCACGCGTCGGTGCAACTTTCCAATGGCAAGATCCTGATTGCAGCCGGTGTAGGCGAAGCATCCATCGAACTGCTCGATCCCGGCAAAAAGAAGAGCACACTGCTTGCCGCAAAGTTGCCCGACGGTGTGGACGATCTCGCCGCCGTCGCCATGAGTGATACCGAAGTGTGGCT
>JANQKH010000414.1 GCA_028281215.1 Phycisphaeraceae bacterium
CAAAGGAAAAAAGCTGGAGGAGGTGCTCGACTCCGTGCACGGCGTCGTCGAAGGCGTGCCCACCACACGTTCAGTCGTCGCCCTGGCCGAACGCTACAAAGTCGAAATGCCCATCACGCAAGCGGTCTATCGTGTTCTCTTTGAGCAGCTCGATCCCATCGAAGCAATCACCGAGTTGATGACCCGGCAGGCGAAGCCGGAACGGATTGGGTGAGTTTGCGTGGTGACTTAAGTCACCACGCTTGATCTTGCGCGCCCCTTTCTTCGCAACTCGCGGTTATCATGCGCCCACGTTGCACCTGAACATCCGGAGACACAAGCATGAACACGACGATCGCGCTCACGTTGGCGGTGTTATCGATTTCACTTTGGGGCTGCGCCAGTAAGGACTATGCGCCCATCGGCACGATCGACCGCATCTACCCGAAGATGAACAAACTGATTTCCGCCAATACCACGGCCGAAAAACTGGCCGGCGGGTATCTCTGGTCCGAAGGCCCCGTGTGGGTCAAGCAGGGACAGTTCCTTTTGTTCACTGACATTCCCAACAACCGCGTCGAAATGTTCAAGGAAGGCGAAGGGCGGTCCGACACGTTCCTGTTTCCTGCCGGTTACACCGGCGCGACGCCGCGCGGCGGGGAACTTGGCGCCAACGGCTTAATCATCGACCCCAAAGGAAGACTCGTCCTCTGTCAGCACGGCGACCGCCGCGTTGCGCGACTCACCAACAGCGCCATCCCCGACCTCGGCGTCAAAAGAGAATTCATCACACTCGCCGACCGCTACGAAGGCCAACGCTTCAACAGCCCGAATGACCTGATCTATCACTCCAACGGCGACCTGTATTTCACCGATCCGCCATACGGCCTCGAAAAGCGCATGGACGATCCCAACAAGGAACTCAACTTTCAAGGCGTCTACGTGTTGCGCGGCGGCGGGCTGGGTGACACCGGCGGCGGCAAAGTCGAATTGCTCACCAAAGAACTGTCGCGCCCCAACGGCATCGCCTTCAGCCCGGATGAAAAGTTTCTCTACGTTGCCAACAGTGACCCCGACCGCGCGATCTGGATGAAGTATCCGGTCAACGCCGACGGCACCATTGGGCAAGGCTCACTGTTCTTTGACGCGACTGATAAAGTCAAAGCCGGCGAACTCGGTTTGCCGGACGGCATGGCGGTCGACGTGCACGGTAACATCTTCGCCACCGGCCCCGGCGGCGTGCTCATCTTCACGCCTGACGGCACGCACCTGGGCACGATCAAAACCGGACACAAAACCGCCAACTGCGCCTTCGGCGGCAAAGATGGCGACGTCCTTTACATGACCGCCCACACCCTGCTGCTCAAAATCGAAACCAACACCATCGGTCTTGGCTTTCCTCGGGATTAGCGCACCCCCCTTTACTTGCCCGGCTGCCCCGGCCTATCATTGGGGGTGAATTGATCCGATACATGGAAGGAAAGGATCCATCAACGCACCGCATTTGGGGGATGTGACATCAAACGCGAGTATCACTCGCACGGAAATCTGAACAGTCGGTGATTTGAAAGTTGGCGGGCTCCTCCTCCGGCTTGTCCGGTCTAGGAATTTTCCACAGCCGGATTACCTCCTCATCGACACGTCGGGGAAAAATGGAGCAGGCCATGAGCCAAGACAACGCCGTAGCAGAACCGCCCGTCCAGACCGCACCGGTCAAGCCCAAGCGTAAACCGGTATCGGAAAACAGACGCAAACCTCAGCCGCCTTACGCGGTCATTGTGCAAAACGATGAAGACCATTCGTTTGGTTATGTCATCGAAGTGTTACAACGCGTGTGCGGGATGGGGCTCGAAGATGCGCTGCGGCACACGGTCGACATTCACAACACCGGTGAAGACGTGGTCTGGACCGGCATGCTTGAAGTCGCCGAACTCAAACGCGACCAGATCCGAGGCTTCGGCCCGGACCTCTACGCTTCCATCCCCGTCAAATATCCCCTCGGCGTCCGCATCGAACCACTGGAAGGCGGCGAGTGAGATTCATGTCGTGCCGGGTGGTGTGTTAGTTGACATTTCATGCTGATCGGCATTTCGTCCTTCCCGCGCAGACGGGAATCTAGGCTTTGGGATCGACTGTGGATTTCCGCCGGCACGGTATTGACGAACCGACTGCGATCACCTTGCAACTTTGCTTGACGATTCCGCCTCACACTCCATTTGCTGTTAGAATGCGAATTCCGAAGCCTGGTGGGAGATGTCATGCCCAAAGAGATACGCCGCCCACGCCGCCGAACTCGTCGCGCATGGCGATGGGTGTGTTCAGATGCGGAAGATTTGTTTTCAATCCGTATGCGACCGTGGCTCGAGTCGCTGGAAAGTCGCCTGTTGCTTTCGGTCGTCGAGTATCGTCCGCAGATCGAGATTGATGTTTCAGGCGAAGCGCCTCGGCATGTCATCGCCGCCGACTTCAACAACGATGGGCAGGAAGATTTTCTCACCGTGACCAACGGCCCGCCGTCCGCGGTTTACCTCAACCACACGCCGGACGGCGCGAACGAACTGACGCTCTCGACGCGCACCGATCTTTCCACGCCGGCCGGCATCGATGGCGCGGCGGTGGGTGACCTCAACGGCGACGGCAAACTCGACGTCGCCGTGACCACGACGTTCGGCGTGTTCGTATTTCTGAACACCACGCCGGACGACGCCGACACCGCCACTTTTCTTCCGCGCCAGGATCTGAATCTGTTTTCATTCGTCGCTGTGGGTGACTTGGCGCTGCATGATCTAAACAACGATGGTCTCGACGACATTCTGGTCACCATCTCCAACCAGGATGATCTGGCGGTGTTCATGAATCAAACCACGCCGGGTTCGAGCACGGTCTCCGTCGGCCCGCGCGTCAACGTGGGGGTCGGTGTCATCATCGACGAAATCGCCGTGGGCGATTTGAACGGCGACAGCAAGCCCGACATCATCATTGAAGACCTGGACGATCTGTTCGTCGTGGTGAATCAAACACCCGACGGCGCCGCGACGCCGGTGTTGACCGCGGCGGTGGTGATTCCCAACGCCCCGGCCGGTTCCATTGAGTTGGCGGACTTCAATCAGGATGGTCTGTTGGATCTCGTGTCTACCGAAAGCAATGTTTCGATTCACCTGAATGAAACTGTGACGGATTCGACCACGATTGAGTTTTCCGACGGCTTGGTGATTGGTTTTCAAGGCACGGGTGACTTCACCGATGTGGGTGATTTAAACCGTGACGGCCGCGCGGATGTTGCGTTCACCGTCCAGGGTTCGATCGGTGTGGTTATCAATGAAACGTCGGCGGGCGCGACGACGGCGTCGTTCAAGGCGCCGCAGATGTTCAACTTTGGGCACGGCAGCAGTGTGGCGATTGCCGACCTCAACGGCGGCGTTGCGGACCTGCTGCTGGCACCGGGCAGCGGCAACACCGGCGTGTCAGCGCTGCTCGCGATTGAACCGCGGTTGGTGATCAACGATGTCGCCATGCTGGAAGGGAATCTCGCAGAGTTTCAGGTCACCTTGGCCGGCGATGTGCTCGGCGGCTTCACCGTTGATTTCAACTTTGTAGACGATACCGCGGTCCGGTTTGTCGATTTCCACGCATCCGACGGCACGCTGGTGTTCAACGGCGACCATGGCGAAACGCAATCAATCACAGTCCAGTATTTCAATGACAGTGATGAGGTGCTTGAGAAGAAGTTCTTTGTGAACCTGTCCAACTTGAGCAGCAACCGGGTCGGCATTCTGGATGGACAGGGTGTGGGTACGATTCTGGACGATGATCGGCAGCCGAATGATCTGTCGGAAGTGCCGGCATTCCTCGACAAGCAGGATCTCAACGCGGGCAAGCATCCGCACGTGGTGTTGCCGGCCGACATCAACGGTGACGGTCTGGACGACGTCGTTTCCTTTCACGGACGTGAGCCGTCCGTCGGTGTGTTGATCAATCAGACCAGTCCATTTTCGACTTCGGTAACGTTCACGGATGTGCAGATCATCCCCGTACCCACCGGCGGGGTTGTGACGCAGGGGGGGCATGTGGCTGACATGAACCTTGACGGGAAACTGGACATCATCGTGCCGACGCCGGAGTCGAATGCGCTGACCGTGCTGTTGAACGACACGCCGATCGGATCGGACACCGCGGTCTTCCTTCCGCCGCAACAGTTCAGCGGCCTGACCAGTTTCGGCGGCATGGCGGTCGCCGACTTCAATCAAGATGGTTTGCTGGATGTGGCGGTAACCCGCGTGGCTGGTAACTCGTTTACGATTTTCACCAACTTTACCGAGCCGGGTTCGACTGATCTTCAATTCCTTCGTCGGGAACGCAACTTCGGTAACCAACCGGGACAGTTGGTCGCCGGCGACTTGAATGGTGACGGCTT
>JANQKH010000449.1 GCA_028281215.1 Phycisphaeraceae bacterium
CGATTCGCAAGCCGGTGAATGAACCCGGTCCGACGGACACGTACAGTTCATCGAGCGTTCGTCGATTAATTCTCAAGGCGTCGAATCGTTCGGCAATCGTCGGGACCAGATTGGATGATCGGCCGGGTTTGCGCGCCGGCAGGGTGACCGTTTCGAGCAACTGATCGCCGCGACCGATTGCGATCGAATCGATCGCGCTCGATGTTTCAATCGCCAGGTTGTAACGCTCCGTCGGCATGGGCGGGCATTTTAGGCAGAGTGACACGTGTTCGTCCTCGCCTACGCAGGCCGGCGCGTCGCACAATGGGCGGGTGTGTCCTACAATGCCTTTGATGAAACAGTCAACCGTGCCAACCGACGATCAATTGATCCTGCCGCTGTGTTCCATTTTCCGTCGGTTTCTGAAAAAGCAAGGGCTCAAGTTCACGCCAGAGCGGGCGATGATTCTCGATGCCGTGTTGGAAAAAGAAGGCGTCTTCGAGGCGGAGGAATTGTTGTACGAAATGCGGGAGGCCAAACACCGCGTCAGCAAGGCGACGATCTACCGCACGCTCAAACACTTGCTTGAAGCGAACATCATCACCGAAGTGTTAATCGACTCGAAGCAGGCGCACTACGAATTGAGCTTCGGCCGTAAGCCTAAGGGCCATCTCGTCTGCCCGGAAACGCAACAAGTCATTGAGTTTCCCGCGGACGAATTAAATGAATGGCGCGATCGCGTCTGTGCCGAGCGAGGTTGGGATCCGGTCAGTTTTCGCTTCGTGGTTTACGGCGTTTCGCCGGAAGCCCGGTCCGCACAAAGCGGTGAAGCGGAAGACGGCGATGCGTGATCGCAATCCCTTTGCTCGTCAAATACCTCGATCAATCTGTTGCCACGCCCAACTCCACGCCGCGACGGTGGAAGGAAAGCCGACGGTGTTCATCGCCAGCAGCACGGCCTGTTCGATTTCATCGGTGGTCGCACCATGTTGCAAAGCCCGTCGCACGTGACTCCGCAGCGCCGACTCCAGGCCCGCGCCGATGCATATGCCGATCTTGATCAACGCGCAGGTCTTGGCATCAAGCGGCCCGGCTTGTTCGACCGCTTGCGCTACAGACTCGTGGGCAGCGCCCAGTTCGGGAAATTTCGTGATGAACTTTTTGTAGGTGCCCGGCAACGTTGTGGGTTGATCGGAAGACGCGTTGGGTTCTTGCGGCATGCCATCGCTCCGTGTTCAGGGTGAAACACGGATTGCACCGGGCTTGTGCGGCAAATGCAAATCGTTACGCCGCGATAGGCAAAGTATCGGGCGGTGCAACCGCTTCGACAATCGTGGTGGTGCGGCAGCGGGTCAGGTCGCGTTCCCGTTTGGCCAATGTGCCGTCGGGTTGCACCTCCGCGACGAGCGGCTGTGACAAGTGTGTCGGATTGCCGCGCAACACCTGCGCGACTTTGTCGGTCGACAGGCGCACGAAACTACCAACTGGATAGAGCGAGAGGCATTCCAGCATGCCGGTGATGACGGTCTTGTCGAATCGCCCCTGCTTGGTTTGGCCAAGCAGGTGCATGATCGCATGGTGCGGCAGTTTTGCTTTGCGGTGCGGACGGTCAGGTGTCAGAGCGACGTAGGTATCCACCGGTCCGAGCACGCGCGCCAGCGGATGGATGAACATGCCGCTGCGGCGGCGCGGGTAACCGCTACCGTCCATTCGCTCATGGCCCTGAAAAACGACCGCTTTCACGGTGGAGCGAAGACCTGTGATGTTCTCGAGCATGGACACGCTGTGGTCGGGATGCTGTTCGATGATCTGCTGCTCAGTCCGCTCAAGAGAGCGTGATGCAAAACGAATCTCTTCCGGGACGCGCAACATCCCCACGTCCTGAAGCAGCGCCGCCAATCCCAGGTCGACCACGTCGTTCTCTGTGTGATGCAACTGTGCGGCGACGCGCATGGCCGTCAATGCCGTACACACGGAATGTTCATAGAGATAGTCCGGCGACTTGCTTTTGAATTGCAGCAGCAACAGCGCCAGGTCTTTGTCGGCCTGCACGGTCGTGGTCAGCCCGCGCAATGTGGACGCCAGTTCCCGGCCGGACACCCGCCCGCCACTGAGAATGTCATTGAGAATCTGCTGGGTTTCGCTGACCGCCGCGTCCAGTTCGCAGCGACCACGCATGAGTCGGCTGTGCAATTCGTGAAGTGGCAGGGTGCGGTCCTGAACGCCGAGCATGGCAGCCAGATCGGCATCCCACTTTATGTTGTGGGGCGAATCAGATCGATACTTCTTTTCGACCCGAGCGCGGGTGGGGCGGTGGTGGGTGGAATTTTCCGATTGCGGTGCCGGTTGTGACGTCTGGTCCGATCGTTCGGTCACCTGCTTGATGCCGCGGGCTTTGAGTCGTTCAATGAAGCGTTCGGTGATCACCGCGCCGCGGGCCAGGAGCAGGACGCCGTTCGCATCGACAATATCGCCTCGTAACGCTTGGCCGATTCGCAGTTCGCTGACGGTTAAGACATGGTCTTCCAGCGGTTCAGTGTCCGGCGTCATCACGATCGGTTCTTCCGCATAGAAGAGTTCATCGTGAGCCCGGTCCTGAAGTTCGATCAGGTCCGATTGCTCGATGGTCTGCTCCGCTTGAAGCATCAGGTTTCCATTGCTGTCGTACACGTCACATGGGACACGTTGGCCGGGCGAGAGTGTAGAGATATCAACCGTGTGCATTGGACCCCCTCCAACAGCATGGTGGTGAAATAAGAGCCGAGTTATGCGCAGCCGGGCGGCTACCGCCCACTTGTCTTGGGCGTGTTCTATTGATCGATCCACAGCATGTGGTGCTTTAGGCACCCAAAGGGGTTATTCTGATTTGTCAGTACATCGACATTGGTTTTTATCGCCATCACGCTGCGGCGTTGCCTTGCGACCGGCCGATTGACATAATGCCCCACCCGCCTAGCGGCCGACCGACACGAATCGCAATCCACAGGAGCATTCCCCGTGAAATCCCAGGAAATCAGATCCGGTATGGCGCTGAACATCGACGGCGATCTCTGGCTCGTGGTCAAAACCGAGCACGTTAAGCCCGGCAAAGGCCCCGCCTACCTCCAGGCCAAACTCAAGAGCCTCAAGTCCGGCAACAATGTCGAAAAGCGATTCCGCAGCGGCGAGGAAGTCGAACAGGCGGTGCTCGATCGACGTGAACTGGAATACCTCTATTCCGACGGCTCCGGCGCCGTGTTTATGGACAACGAAACATACGACCAGACCACTATCGCCGAGGATATACTTGGTGACGCGCTCAGTTATTTGAAGCCGAACACTTCAACCGTCGGGCTTGTGTATGAAGGCACGGTCGTCAGCATCGAATTGCCCGCGTCGGTCGAACTGGAAATCACCGACACCACGCCCGGCATCAAAGGCGCCACCGCGACGAACCAACTCAAAGAGGCGACATGTGAGACGGGTCTGAAGACGCGCGTGCCGCCGTTCATCAAGATCGGGGAGGTGGTGAAGATTTCCACCGATACCGGTGAGTATCAGGGTCGCGTGACCGGCGGTTGATGTTGCGGTCGATATTGAGATCCTTGAACCACGGCGGCCGTCCGCCGTGTTTTATTTGATGGCAAAACTGTATGAACAACTCGCACCGCTCTGGCCGCTGCTGAGTCCGTTGGAGGATTACGCCGCCGACGCTGAGCGATTGCGCGCATTGATCGATCAGCATCTTTGCCGAACCGATCCAGACAAGCCGATCGACGTCGTCGAGTTCGGCGCGGGCGGTGGGCATACGTTGTTTTACTTGGCGCAGGATTGCCGGTGCACGGCGGTCGATTTGTCTGACGCCATGCTGAAAAACTCGCGGCGGATCAACGCAGATGTGACGCACATCGTCGCGGACATGCGCGATGCTCAACTCGGCAAACGGTTTGACGTCGTGCTCATTCACGACGCCATTGACTACTTGATCAATGAACAGGATATCGCCGCCACGTTCAAGACAGCTGCAAAACACCTGTGCGCAGGCGGGTTGCTCATCGTCGCGCCGACGTACACCACGGAATCGTTTGTGGACGGTGAATCAATGGAAGATGAAAACGCCGACGATGACACCGAGGTCCGCTTCGTGACCCGCGTCGCGACCGTGCCCGACCAGCCGAATCGCATGCAGATGCGCCTGACGCTATTCATACGCGACTTGGCCACGAAGGAATTGACCATCGAGAAAGACACCCACACCTGCGGCCTGTTTTCTAGCCAGACTTGGATCGATCACATGCAGGCCGCCGGCTTTAGTGTGCTAGCCGATACTTACCTCGAAGGCGACGAAAGCGATGACCAACCGATTCCCACTTTTATCGGTGTCAGGGATTGAGTTGTGTTGCTGGCGGTCGCTTCGGAGCACGAAACGATGACCATGTGATACGGCCGTCGCGGTCGACGATGATTTCCACCATACCCAGCCGAGCGGTGATCAGCCGCGTGATTTTTTGGGGATCGATGGTCGCCGCCCACTTGTCATTTTGAAGCCGGGTGGGTCCGCTGGATTGCAGCACGATCGAAGGTTTCACCGCGGCGAGCCAGCGCGGTGAATCGTCGGTGAAACTGCCGTGATGCGGCAGGTCGGTGATGTCGGCGGTCAGGTCGTCATTCAGGGCGAGCAGATCGGGCGTGGCTTGTCGGGCGATATCGCCGTTGAGCAGGAGACTTCGATCACCGATGCGCACCGAAAGGACGAGCGACGAGTCGTTGGCGCGCTCGGCTTCGTAGTCAGGCGGCGGCCAAAACAGTTTCGCCTCGGCGTCGCCCCAACTTTCCGACCAGCCTCGAGCGACCGTTTGCGGAAAGAGCCCGCGCGCACGCAGTTGCGCCACCAGATGGCCCACGCTCGAATCCGGGTTCGCTTCCGCTTCGGTGAGCAACTGCGGCGGCACCAAGACACGGCTGACCGTGACGTGATCCAGCATGTCAATCACACCGCTGAAATGATCGAGGTCGGCGTGCGAAAGAAACAGCGTGTCCAACCGGCCCACGCCGAGCGCCCGCAACGCCGGGCCGATCGTGCGCTGGCCCGTATCCAGAAACGCCTGCGAGCCGCAGTCGAACATGAACGTGTGACCGTCCAACTCGCCCGGCTTCACCCGCACGAGAAAACAGGAACCGTCCCCCACGGCGAACATATTTACATGAAGCGCATCGGTATTCGTTAACCGTTGGGTCAACTGCTGCGCCGCCGGCAGGCCGGGCACAATCAACCACGCCAGGCAGATCGCCGCCGCACATGCCAATGCTCTTCGCCGCCGCGCGAACGCGCCGCGCAACAAGGCAATCACTATCGCCAGGGCGGCCACCGTCCAAAGCACCGACGGCTGTTGGTTGAGGTTCACCGTCGCACCCGGCCAGGTCGTTGCGTGCTCAACCAGTCCGGTCATCGTGTCGCTGATCCAAAGCAACGGGCCAGCAAGCAGCGCGCCGCCGCTGGGCAACATGAAGCCGACGATGATTTTCAGATAACCCAGCCCCAGCAACAGCGTCACCACCGGAAACGCCAGGATGGAGAGCAACACCGCCAGCGGGCTGATGATTTGAAAGTGATACGCCACCAGCGGCAGGGCGATCAGAAACGCCACGATATTCACCGCCACATAGTCGACTCCTTTTCGGATCACCGCCATGCGACCCTGATCGACCGGCGCGATGATCAACGGTTCAGCCCACAGCCAGTGACTGACCGGCCGCACGAACAGCAACAGTCCGGCGACGATGCCGAAGCTGAGTTGAAACCCTGCGGTGAACAAATCTGCCGGCCGCCAGATCAGTACGACTATCGCCGCCACCGCAATCATGTCCACCGCCCGCACCCGCCGTCCCGAAGCAAACCCGGTGCACACCAGCGCGGCCATGATGCCCGCGCGAATGATCGGCACGCGCCATGGCACGGCCATGAGATAAAACACCAGAACGATCAACACGATCAGTGTCGCACGATTCGGATAGGGCACGATCAGGCGCAGCACCATCCAGACCAGCCAGAGCAAAATACCCAGGTGCGCGCCACTGATCGAAAGCAGGTGCGCGAGTCCGACATCACGGAACGAATCACGCAACTCGCCCATGTCACCGCCCCAACGCCCAAGCAGAATCGTGTCGAGAAACGCGAGTCGACTCTCGTTGGAGGCCATGCCGATGCGAAGCGAATTCGCCGCGGCGTCGGAGGCCGATCGTCGCACGCGCGGAAACCAGCCGTCCGATTGATTCCCGTCCAGGACACGACAGTTGCCTCGCACGCGCATCGTGATGCGGCCGTCAATACCCCGATCGCGCATGACCTGCCGAAAGTCAATCTCGCCGGGATTATGGGGCCCATCGATCGGCGCCAGCCAGCCGCTCACCGCCACACGATCCCCTTCACGCAAACGATGATCGGCCTGCTCGATCTTCGCCAGCAACATGCCGGATGCCTCGACCCGTTCGCCGTCGATTACCAGCGTGTCGACCTCAAGCGAGAACATCGTCGCCGGCGGTTCGTAACTGAACCTGGCAAACGCGCCGCGCTGCGGCGCCATCACATTGACACGGCTTGCAATCCGACCCGTCACGTGCGCGAGTTGCGCCGGCTTTGAAAGATAGTGCGCGATATGGTCGTCCGGCACATAGTCTGTGCGAACGATGGTCCAACTGCCGGCCAGCGCCATCGCTGCCAACAGCGCAACCCGGCGCGCTCGCGGTGAACGCCGACGAAGCAGAACCAGCGCGGCGAGCAGCAGCACTACTGCGGCTGACAGCCAATACATTCGTCCACCAACCCACGCACCCGCGGCCGTGCCTGTGATCCAGAACAACGCCGCCGTCACAAACGGACCGATCTCCGCGATGTCATCGTGTTGAGATTGGACCCCGGCTTGTGTGATCATGGTGACGCATATTAATCACTGGTTGACGATTTCGAGAGGTATCATGATTCCCGGACAGTCTATTTCCCCCGTATGATAAGATAGGTTTTCGTCAGAACACCCATTCACTCGAAAGGGTTTTGCATGATCGCTCGTCCATTGGCGCTGATCGTGGTGATTGCGATCGGGCCCCTTGAAGCTCCAAATTGTTTCGCCGTCGCGGAAGGCGTGCTGTCCGCCAAGACCGAACACGATAAAGCCGCTGTGCTCATCAAAGGTCGACGTAGTGGCATCAGCGCGCAGGATCTGATTCGCATCGCCCAGCGTGAGAAGATGGACTCGATCGTGTCGCTGGCGCTGGGACTCTACCTCGAGTCGGCCAAAGTGGATGCCAAAGAGGCGGCGGCGATTGTGGCCGTCTGCTCCAAACGGCGATCCATGCAGGGCATGACCGCCGCCATGGTTGCGGTGAACAAACCAGCGCTGCCGATCGTGGATGTGTTGATCAACGACCGCCGCGCAGGCGGGACATCAAATGAACAATTGGCTGCTGCGATTCTGTTGATGTACGCCCGCGCCACCGACATTGGTCCCGTGCGCTACGCCGAGAAGAAGGAAGAGTTCGTGGCCGGCGAAGACCCCGCCAAGCCGGAAGCGAACAAGAACAAAAACAGGAAGAACCGCCAACGCAAACTTCCCATCGGCGTGCCCAAGGCCAGCCGACCCGCGATCATCAAAGCGATCAAATCGTTGCTGGAATCGAAGGATACGCTCACGTTGGAACGCACGCTGGCCGCTGCGGCGTACATGCGCATCAACGAAGTGAAAGAGCAGGTCGCCGCGCTGGCGGACCATCAATCGGTGGAAGTTCAGGCGGCCGCGTTGCTCTACGCGGCTTACAACAAGCAGCCGTTGTCGGAAGATGCAATCAAGCGTGTTTTCGCCGCCGTTCGTCGCGCCGATACGCGCTACACCCGCTTGACGCCGTTGATGTCCAGTTACGAGGTCGACACGTCGGCCTTGGCGTACGCCTGTCAGGCGCTCGGTCAGGCCAAATCGAACGATCACCTTGAACTGCTTCATAAAGCGCTGGCCAACCGCGACCTGCGCGTGAAGATCGACGCCGCCCGCGCCCTGGCTAACATCGGTTCACCGCAGTCGGTGACTCACTTGGTGGCGCAGGTCAAAAACAGCGAGTGGCCGGTGTTGATCGCGGCGTGCGATGCGCTCGGGGCGTTGGGCTCCAAGGACGCCATCGAACCGTTGATCGCCCGGCTCATGAAAGAAAAAGGGCGGTTCCGGTTGGACCTCACCTACGCGCTCGGCTCCATCGCAGGCGAAGTGCACAGCAAAACACCCGAAGGTTGGCAGCACTGGTGGAAAGGGGCCGCGACAACTTTCGAACCCGACCCCGAAAAAACCAAAGCCTTTCGCGCCAAGTACCGCGTGCAGGACATGAACATCCCACACCTGGGTTACTTCTATCATCTGCCGATCTACTCCGATCGTCTCGCCTTTGTGCTCGACACGTCCGCGTCCATGAAGGGTGAGAAGATCAAATCGCTGAAGGACAACCTGCACAGCACACTCACTGTCCTGCGTAAGAAAGTGTATTTCAACATCGTCGACTTCGGCGGACACGTTGCGGTGATGTTCCCTCGCAAACTGGTCAGCGCCGCCGCCGCATCCAGTTCCGCGATCCAGCACGTTGGTTACATGGAACTGACCCTCGGCACGCGCACCTACGACGGCATGGAAGCCGGCATCTGGTTGCCCGGCGTCGACACGATCATCTACCTCTCCGACGGCGCGCCGGTTGCCAGCAAAATCAACTCGTGGCAACGTATCATGCGCGGGATTCATTTGATGAATCGCTATCGTCCGGTCGCGGTGTTCTGTGTCGAATTTAATGCAGGCGGTGCGAACGCGGCGGCGATGAAAGAAATCGCCGCAAGAAACTTCGGCCTCGCCGGCTCGCCGAATGACGGCGAGAATTGAATCGCGGGGAAACGACAGAACAAGAAAGCGGGAAAGCAAGGAATCAGAAACTGTGCCATGTGGCCGATCTGATCTCTTGCTTTCCCGCTTTTATCGCTTTCATGATTTCCTGATTTTCAATCAACCCGCCGCGGACGCCGACTGTTGTCCTCCGGCAGCTTGAATCTTGCGCAGGAATTTTTCCAGTTCTTCCACGTCATCCGTTTCGTCTTCGATCTGGTCTTCCAATAGGTTGCAGTACGCCGCGTTGCCTTCGCACAAGGCGAGGGCTTCGGTGTAAATCTGCACTGCTCGGCGTTCCACTTCCAGACTGTTTTCCAGCATCTGAACGAGGTCGGTCGTTTGTTTGATCGGCTCGGGTTCACAGTTGGGTGTGCCGCCAAGGGCGACGACTTTCGCGGCGAACTTGCGGGCGTGCGACAGTGCTTCGTCGGCCGTCTCACTGAAGAACGGCTCCCACACGATGCGTTCGGTGCCGAGTAACACGTGAGCATACTGGTTGTATTGCAGTAACGCGCCGAGTTCGAGCCCGATCGCTTCGTTGAATTTGTCGATGACTTTGGCTTTGTCCATTCCTGATTCCTTTCGGGTAGTCGTGCAGTTGTCTTGGTTTCTCTTGTCGGCGATGTTGTGTGATTCACTCCATTTCGACAAGTTGCACGATAGCTTGACGGTGCGAGATCGGCAATCAAAAACCGTCTCATTTGCGGTCAATGACACTGAATCTCAACGTCAGCGCCGCGCCCTCGCCGCCGACCATCTTCAAGGTGTGCTTGCCGACCTTGGGTGTCCATGCGTTGTAGTTGCCGTTGCTATCGCCACGCAGTGCGAACGGCGGCGTGCGCTCTGTTTGGATCGCCTCACCATTGAGCACAAAACGCACGGCCGCGACCGTGCCTTGCACATCGGCGCGCATGCTCAAGTTGCGCGTCGGCAACTTTGCCAGGTTGATCGTCGCGCCGTCCTTAATCGGTGCAAAGCCGGCGATGGGTTTATCGGTGTCGGCATCGATCAATGTTGCGCCGATGATTTTGCCGTTCCCTTTGGGTTGTGGTTTGGTGTTTCCTTCTGTTTGGCTTGGCTTGTCCGGCGGCGCGGTCTTGAAAGCGGCGGTGACGGTGACGTTGCCTTGCCGTGTGCTGTAGATCGTGTCAGATTGGTGGGGATCATGCAGCCCAAGTGTTTGGCTGCCGCGCTCCGCCGGTGAAACGGTCCAGCCGGCGAAGACCTTGCCCTTCGGCGGTGTGGCGGTGATCGGAACGGCGATACCCGGTGCGTAACGACCACCGCCCAGCCCGCCGTTCACCTTCAACTCGAACGTCGCGCTGGGAAAAGACACGCTTTGAACCAATGCGATCCAATCCCGGTTTTTCGCTTTGGGTGGCTCGCCGATGGACACGACGCCTTTGCCAGCGATGTCACTGACGCTGCCAATCTGAAGTTTGCCGCCTTCGCGGGGGTCGTACCAGCGTACGGTCCACTTGGCGTTGGCGT
>JANQKH010000470.1 GCA_028281215.1 Phycisphaeraceae bacterium
CGTCAAGGATGCGCGTGGTCTTATCCGCCCGCTCGATCATCCGACCCATATGACTGAACTGCCAGCCTTCGCCGTGAGACATCGTCGTGTCGGTGATGCCCGCGAAGAGATTGCTGTGTTGGCGAACCTGCGAGAAGAACGGATGCGGCCCTTCACGGATCGATTGGTCCTCTGCGGCGCTTTCCACGCTCAGATACATCTCGTTCATCGACCGCCAGATGTCCGTCGAAATGATCTCCCGCACCGACCGGGCGTTCTCCCGCGCGGCCCGCACGCAAGAACGGATCGAGTTGGGATTGTTCAGGTCAAACGTGAGAAACTCGATCACATTTTGTCGGCTCGCTTTGCCGAACCGCTCACGGAACGGCTCTTCATCGCCGGACACAATCACCAACGGTTCCCATTGCTCCTTCGCCCCGAGCGGCAGGTCCAGCACCAGATGATGATTCACCTCGATGAAGCGCGCGACGTTGTCCGCCCGTTCGACGAAGCGATTCATCCAGTAGATCGCATTGGCGACGCGTCCAAGCATCAGGCTGGCTCTCCGGTGGACGAGGATTGTTGCGGCGCCGTCGCCGCGGTTAATGCATCGACGCTGCCATCTTTGTCGGTGCTCACCACCCACGTGTCTTTGCTGCCGCCGCCTTGTGAGGAGTTGACCACCAGCGAACCTTTGCGCAGCGCGACGCGCGTCAGACCACCGGGCATCACGTAAATGCTCTCGCCGTAAAGAATGTAAGGGCGCAAATCGACGTGCCGTCCTTCAATCTCCCTGCCGATCAAGGTCGGAGCACGGGAGAGCGAAAGCGTCGGCTGTGCAATGTAATTACGTGGGTTCGCTTGGATCAGGTCGGCAAACCTGGCGCGCTCGGATTCGGTCGAACGTGTGCCCATCAGCATGCCGTAGCCGCCCGATTCGTTCGCTGGTTTGATGACCAGCTTGTCGAGGTTGGCAAGCACATGCTCCCGCGCCGTCTTCTCGCCGCAGATGTAGGTCGGCACATTCGGAATGATCGGATCCTCGTTAAGGTAATACTGAATGATCTTCGGAACATAGGCGTAAATCACCTTGTCGTCGGCGACGCCCGTGCCCGGAGCATTCGCCAGCGCGACCCGGCCTTTCAGATACGCATTGATGATGCCCGGAACGCCCAACATCGACTCCGGCCGAAACACCGTCGGATCCAGGAAGTCGTCATCCAACCGACGATAAATCACATCGACGCGATGGAATCCTTTCGTCGTGCGCATATAAACCGTGTCATCACTAACGATCAGGTCACGGCCTTCCACCAGTTCCACGCCCATCTGCTGGGCGAGGAACGAATGCTCAAAGTACGCCGAGTTGTAAACGCCCGGCGAAAGCACCACCACCGTCGGTGAAGTCACCGCCTCCGGCGCCAGGTACTGCAACATCTCCAACATTCGGCTCGGGTAATCCACCACCGGCTGCACACTCAACGCATTGAACAACTGCGGAAACGTCTGCTTCATCACCATTCGGTTTTCCAGCACATACGACGCGCCGGATGGGCAACGCAGGTTATCTTCCAACACACAGAACCGACCATCGCCATCACGCACCAGGTCTGTGCCGGTGATGTGACACCACACGCCGCGCGGCGGATTCAGGCCCATGCATTCCTTGCGGAAACCCTTGCAGGAATGGATCAGTTCTTCGGGAATCACCTTGTCTTTGAGGATTTTCTGGTCGTGGTAAATGTCGTCGATGAACTGATTCAACGCATAAATGCGTTGCCTCAGGCCGTTCTCCAACGAAAGCCATTCGGTATCCGCAATGATGCGCGGAATGATGTCGAACGGAAAGATGCGTTCCTTGCCGTCACCATCACCGTACACCTGAAACGTGATGCCCATTTGCAGAAGCAGGCGGTCGGCCGCCTCCTGCCGGCGGATCAGATCGTCCTTGTCCAGACTGTTGATGTGCTGCACCGCCATCTCGACGCCGGGCCGGGGCGAGAGTTCTTCGGTGAACATTTCGTCGTGGAAGCCATCGGTTGTGTATTGGCTGAGGTGCATGGTGATTTCACCACGGATCATTCTAGCTGATTCATCAACGACGCGCTGACGTGTATTTGTGTGCAATCAATGTGCCACGTCGCTTGCCGGTACGAAACGCCCGATCGCTGCACAACAATTGGGCAACGACCGGCCGAATGCCGAAAAAAGCATGTGACCCAAAACAAAAAGCAACAACCCGCGCGCCGAAGCGAGCGGGTTGTTGACATGGTCGAGTTGTTGTCAGCATGTAGGTTTACACCACTTTGCTTTGCCCCGGCACAGGCACCGGATAGTTGCCCTGCGCGTCGGGCATCACCGGCGGGTTCGTCTTGTAAGACCAGTTGAATTCCGGGTCGTGCGGAAAGACTTCGTGCTTCGAGTTGATCGCGTCATCCCACTTGACCACCTTGCCGGAATAGGTCGCCATGCGGCCCATGATCGACGTCATCGTGCTCTTGGCGCCATATTCCGCTTCGTTGAATGGCTTGTCCTTGCGGATCGCCTCAAACAGGTCGTCGTGCTCCTGCTGGTACGGATTCTTGCCTTTGGTGCGGTTGCGCTCAACGTCACCGCCGTACTTCTGAATCCAACCTGCTGCATTGGCGCGGCCCTTGGTGCCTTCGACGTATTCGTTCACCTGGTTCCAGCAACCACGAATGTGTCGGCAGCAACTGAGCATCTTGGCGCCGTTGGCATACGTGTATTCCACCATGTGATGGTCGAAAATCTGACCGTGATCCTTACCTTTACGCACTTCGCGGCCGCCCTGACCCTGCGCTTCAACCGGATAGGCGTTCATGATCCAGTTGCCGATGTCCAAATTGTGAATGTGCTGCTCGGTGATGTGGTCGCCGCAAAGCCAGTTGAAGTAGTACCAGTTGCGCATCTGGTATTCCATTTCAGTCTGGCCCTGTTGCCGCGGGCGCACCCACACGCCGCCGCCATTCCAATACACGCGCAGCAACACCGGGTCGCCGATCGCGCCGTTGTGAATCTTGTCGATGTTGGACATGTAGTTCGCCTGGTGGTGACGTTGCAGACCAACGCCGACCTTCAGGTTTTTCTTCTTCGCTTCCTGCGCCGCGGCCAACACTTTGCGCACACCTGCGGCATCCGTCGCCACCGGCTTCTCCATGAACACGTGCTTGCCGGCCTTGACCGCTGCTTCAAAGTGCATCGGCCGGAAGCCGGGCGGCGTGGTCAAAATAACCATGTCGATGTCGCTTCGCTCCATAATCTTCTTGTAGCCGTCGAAGCCGACATACTTGCTGTCATCGGAAACCGCAATGCGATCTTTTTTGCCTTGCAGCGACTTGAGGCTGTTGTTCAGACGGTCGCCGAATGCGTCCGCCATCGCAACCAACTTGACCGGCCCGGACGTGCTCAACGCCTGACCCGCCGCGCCCGTGCCGCGACCGCCGCAGCCGATGAGGGCGA
>JANQKH010000305.1 GCA_028281215.1 Phycisphaeraceae bacterium
AAGTTGCAAGCCATTGCATTTCAATGACTTGTATAAGAAATCGGCGTGTCAGGGGGTGGGTGTCCGTGTCAGGGTTAAATACCCTAGGGCCGGGGTGAAGGAGATGTGAGCGGTTGCTCGTCATGTGGTGCAAGATTTCCCGCTGTGCCGCGTTCTGCGTCGAAATGGTTTGATATGAGGTGCCGCAGGCTGTAACTCGCATCGGACGGGCGGCAATTCCAGTTACAATCATTCGTTGCTGCTCGGGCGGTCTAGTTCATTCGACTAGCAGCGAAGCAGGCGTCACCAGCGCCATTTCCCCGAGTCCAGAAACTTCTCCCAATGGGAATCTCATTCATGCGTCACATTCCACGTGATTCGTCCGCCGGCTCGATCGTTCCGTCGCTCGGCCTGCTCGTCGCTTCCGTCCTGTTCGCGGGTTGGATGACCATCGATTCGGTGGAAGCGGGTCCGGTGAAAGTGAGCAAAGCCCAGAAATTGGCGGCTGACCATAAGCCGATCAGCCAGCAGTTCGCCGACTATGACAAAGCCCCGTCGCCCAGCTTTCGCCGACACGTGTTGCCGTTGTTCAGTCGTGTCGGTTGCAACGGCCGAGCGTGCCACGGTTCGTTCCAGGGTCGTGGCGGCTTCCAGCTTTCCCTGTTCGGCTACGACTTCCAGAAAGACCACAAAGCGCTGTTCGCCAAGAGTGACAATTACAAACGCTCGCGCATTGATCTTGAAGATCCCGAATCCAGCCTGATCATGGAAAAGCCCACCATGACCATCAAGCACGAGGGCAAACAGGTCATCGATGAAGACACTTGGCAGTTCAACCTGATGAAGAAGTGGATTGCCGACGGCGCGAAGGAAGACAGCAATGAAACCGGCACGTTCGGTCGCCTGGAAGTGTTCCCCAAGGAGATCGTGGCGAACAAGGTGGGCGAACAGATCAAACTCCGCGTCGTCGCCCATTGGCAGGACGGCGACGTTGAAGAAGTCACCGACATCACGCGCTTCCGCACCAACGATGAATCCATCGCCGAGATCGACAAGGACGGCGTCGTCACCATCAAAGGCAAGGGCGACACGCACGTCGTGGCCTTCTACGACAACGGCGTGGCGCCGGTGCCGGTGATGCTCGCGGTGTCCGACAAGGTTGGCAAGAAGTATCCGAAGGTCGTGACGCGCACGGAAGTGGACGAACTGATCGTGAAGAAGCTGCGCAAGGTCGGCATCGTGCCCAGCGACGTTTGCACCGATGCGGAATTCCTTCGTCGTGTCAGCCTCGATCTGACCGGTTCGTTGCCGACGCCTGCCGAGGTTGAAGCTTTCCTGAAGGACACATCGAAGAACAAGCGCAACAAAAAGATCGATGAACTGCTCAAGTCCGACGCATACGCCGCGTGGTGGACCACCAAGCTTTGCGACTGGACGGGCAACAATTCAAACGCGCTCAACAGCCGCTACTTCCGCGATGACCAGTCCCGGCAATGGTACGACTGGGTTTACAAACGTGTCGCAGAGAACGAACCTTATGACAAGATCATCGAAGGCTTCGTGCTCGCCGTGGGCCGATCGAGTCCGGACCAGTCGTACATGGATTACGCGAAGCAGATGAGTTCGTATCACAAGGAGAAGAACGCAGCGGACTTCACCGAGCGGCCGAATATGCCGCACTATTGGATGCGTCGCAACATGCGTCGTCCGGAAGAGAAGGCGCTCAACTTCGCGTATGCGTTCCTTGGTGTTCGTCTTGAATGCGCCCAGTGTCACAAGCATCCGTTTGATCAGTGGACGCAACAGGATTTCCAATCGTTCCAGGCATTCTTCACGCCGATTTATGCGGGTACGCCGCCGGACGGTCGCGAACAGTACAAGCAGATGCAGGACGACATCGCCAAGAAGGTTGGATACAGCCGGGACATCAAGGACGCGAAGGAAGCGCAAAAGCGCCGGCGGATGATGCAGGAAGAAGAAAAGCGACGCGTGCTTGCCGGCGAGCCCGTGCCGTGGATCGACCTGTATGTTCGTGAGCCGAAGAAGTTGTCGAAGTCGCAACTGGAACGTCTCAAGAAGCAAAAGAAAAACGGCAACATCGGCCGCGTCATCACCCCGAAAGTGCTGGGTGGTGAGGAAATTGTGGACGGTTACAGAGACCCGCGTGAGCCGTTGATGGATTGGCTTCGCAACAACAATCCCTACTTCGCCAAGGCGTTTGTGAACCGTGTGTGGGCAAATCACTTCGGTCGCGGCATTATTGATCCGCCGGACGACCTGAACCTCGCTAACCCGCCGAGTAATGCGCCGTTGTTGGACTACCTGGCGACCGGGTTTGAGAAATCAGGCTTCGACATGAAATGGCTGCACCGCGAGATTCTCGCCAGCGATGCATATCAGCGAAGTTGGAAGCCGAACGAGACGAACCTGTTGGACAAGAGCAACTTCAGTCGCATGATCCCGCGCCGCATGCCGGCGGAGATCATGGTTGATGCGCTGACTGCTGCTACGGCTGCCGAGCCCGGTGACGTGCGCGACGACATCGACAACCGCAACATCGGCCGCAAGGCCGGCTCGTACCGCGGCGCACGCAGCAGCAGCGGTTACGCGCTGTCGATCTTCGGCAAGCCGATGCGTGAAACGATCTGTGATTGCGAACGCACCAACGATCCGACGCTGTTGCAGACCGTGTTCGTCCGTAACGACCGCGATCTTTACACAATGCTCGACCGCAAAGGCGGCTGGATCGATTCGCTGCGTCGCGCTGAACGGGAGAACGCCAAAGGCAAGAAGGAAGTGGATGTCGACACAGCGCGGGCTGACCTTCGCCGCAAGATCGCGCAGGCGGGCAACAAACTTTCTGGGTCGCAGAAGCGCAAGTACATTGAGAAGTTTGACAAGAAGTACGGCAAGGGCGCGTTCTACGCCAAACCGAAACCGAAAGCCAAGACGGTCAAGATCACCAAGGACACTGAAGCGATGATCACGCAAGTGTTTCTCCGTACGGTGAGCCGACTGCCGAGCAAAGACGAAATGCACAACGCCCGCCTGCTTGTCGCGGAAACGGGTAACGAGATTGACGGCATTCGCGAACTGTTGTGGACGATGTTGAACACGAAGGAATTTGCCGTGAATCACTGACGTTTAGCGGGCGATCAAAGATCGCCGTGTAAATGCAGCGTCGATCAAAGATCGACTGCTAAACGGATCAAAGGAAACGGAAGACAAACACAGCGCCGAAATCGAAGCGCTTCACAAGGAACACACCGATGGCAACTCACACTTACTGCGACGGCATCAAACGACGTGACGTGCTCCGCATCGGCGCTTTGTCGGGCGTCGGGCTGAGTTTGGCGCAATACCTGCAACTCGCCGAAGCGGGCGAAGTGCAACGCAACCCGAAAGGCAAGGCGGCGATCTTCGTCCGTCTCGGCGGTGGGCCGACGCACATGGACACGTTCGACTGCAAGCCCGATGCGCCCGATACGCACCGCGGTGAGTTCAAGGAAATCAAAACCAACGTGCCCGGCATTCGCATCAGCGAACACCTGCCGAAGCTCGCCAAGTGTGCGGACAAGTTCACCATCCTGCGAGGCGTGAGTCACACGCTCGCGGCGCACGCGCTGGGTACTGATTACCTGAACACCGGCAACCGGCCGCTTCCGTCATTGAAGTTCCCCGCGTACGGTGCGGTGGTCAGCAAGGAACTCGGCGGCGATCCCGAATTGCCCACATTCG
>JANQKH010000515.1 GCA_028281215.1 Phycisphaeraceae bacterium
GCTGAAAGACAAGCAAATCGATGCGGCGGTAAAAGACATCTGGGGCGACGTCCGCGACACACCCGCCGCGAAAAAACAACAGATGGCGAAACTCAAAACCATGCTGGAAACGAAGACCGATTACAAGCCCGACCTCTCGCGCGGCCGAGCGATCTACGCACAGACTTGCCAGCAATGCCACACCCTGTTCGGCGTCGGCGGCAAGGTCGGACCGGACATCACCGGCTCCAATCGCAACAACCTCGACTACGTGTTGCAGAACGTTGTCGACCCCAACGCCCTGATTGGCAAGGACTACCAAGCAACCGAAGTGCGCACCGAAGACGACCAACTCGTCGTCGGCATCATCGAGCGTGAAGACGCGCAGACGCTCACCCTCAAAACCGCCGGCGGCACGCAAATCATCGCCAAGGATGAAATCGAAACACGCAAGCTCAGCGACAAATCCATGATGCCCGAAGGCCTGATTAATCACCTGACCGACGACCAGATGCGCGACTTCGTCGCTTACGTCGGCGGCGCCTCACAAGTTCCTGTGCTTGCGACCGAAGCCAACGCGTGGGGTTTGTTCAATGGCGTCGATCTGTCCAACTGGCAAGGAGACGAGAAACATTGGTCGGTAAAAGATGGCGTGATTGTCGCCGACGCGACCAAAGCGAAGAAAGCCATCGCATTGATCAGCGAATACACCGCTAGAGACTGCATGCTCGACCTGAAAGTGCGTGGCAAGGGCATCGTTCAGGTTTGGGTCAGGGGCACGTTTGAAAACGGAGGCGTCGGCGTACCACTCGTTCAATCCCACCCCAAGCAAGAAGTTGGTGATTGGCAAGCTGTGTCCGTTCGCGTGTCGGGCAAAGAGGTGCACGTTCGGCGGAACGGCGAACCGAGCGCGATCTACAAGCCAACCAAAGCTAACAAGCGCGGCGTCATCGTGTTCATGGTTCACCCGGGCGGCAGCGCCGAAATCAAAGACATTGAATTGAAATTGAAGGAATAGGCATGCCTGCGACGGCACATCGCGACTCCCTACTGCCTCGCTACACTGGCGCCGTATGTTCAGTACCGCGTTCCTCATCCTGCTTACTATCGTCACCCTCGCGTGGCTTTGGTTGAACCTTTCGCCCACGTGGCGTGGCGGATTTCCCGATCAACTTGACCTACCGGACCAGCCTTTGGAAAAGCTCAGCAATCCACCGCGCGTGGTGATTTTCTGCCCCGGCCGCAACGAAGCCGATCACATTCGCACCACGTTACCAGAGTTGTGTCAGCAGGACTATGAAAACTATCACGTGGTTTACATCGACGATCACAGTGATGACGACACGCCGGCTGTTACGAAGGAAATGGAAACTCGGTTTTCACACCTGACCGTCGTGCGCAACGAGACTGATCCACCCACCGGCTGGGTCGGCAAGTGCTGGGCGATTCAGAAGGGATACGAAGCGTGGCAAAAGCGTGAGCAGGAAACGGACGAGGTCGCGGAGCTGGTGCTGTTCACCGACGCCGACATTCACTGGCATCCGCAATGCCTGCCGTTGGCGGTCCAATCGATGCGTGACAAAGATGTGGACATCTTCACGCTGTTGCTGGGCATGCAACACGAGTCGGTGGTCGAATCGCTGGCGCTGCTCACGCTGACCTTCGGCCTGTTCGCGGTGTTTCCCATCAAAAAAGCGCTCGACCCGGACGATCCCGAAGCGTTATGTGCCGGGTCATTCACACTTGTCAAACGCGAACTGTACGACAGCATCAATGGGCATGAAGCGGTGAAGGATCGCGTGGTGGAAGATGTGAATCTTGGCCGAGCATTGAAGAGAGCAGGTGGCAAATTGTGGATTATGCCCGCGCCCCGGTTGCTGTGGGGTCGTATGTATGAAGGCTGGCGAGACCTGTTCGAGGGAATGAGCAAGAACGCTTACGCGGGAATGGAATACAACCCACTGACCGCCGTCCATCTTCTGACCGCTCATCTTTTCGTGAACATTCTGCCACCAGTGTACCTGATTGGAAGCGTGGTCTGGCTGATCAATGCCGCCGGATGGATGCCGGTCGCAGCGACGGTGATGTCCGCGGGTATCTTGATTTTGCAAGCAGTCAAAATCGACCGAGCGAGGCGGATTCTCGAACTGCCGGCGTTGTTCAGTTTTTCCCTGCCGATCGGCGCCGCGATCACCTGGCCGATGGTGTTCGCCAGCGTGTGGCGGTATTACTTCGGCGGCAATGTGTGGAAGGGCCGCAGCTACGGCCGGGAAGTGAATGAGTCGGCGGAGACCTGACCGCTTCAAACCCTGCTGATAATCGTGGTTCGAACAACCGCCGCGTCGCGCTACAATGCAAGTGTGACCGACGCGTTCAACACCAATCCGAAAAAGCCTGCATCGCGCAACTCCAGCGCCGTGCCCGATCCCATGCGCGAGCCTCTGCTCGACATGATCGACGCCGGCGGCTTGCCCATCACCGATCCGCACGACTGCCCCTACCTCGAAGACCGACAATCGCAGTCGGAAGGGTTTGTCACCTCTTCCCTCAACGGCGAAACATATCACGACCTGATGGACATGGGCTTTCGCCGCAGCGGTCGCGTGTTCTATCGGCCGAAATGTCCAACGTGTCAGGCGTGCGTGCCGATTCGCATTCCCGTCGCGCAGTTCAAGCCGAGCAAATCACAACGCAAGAGCTGGCGGCGTAACACCGATGTGTCGGTCTCGCTGGCTGAGCCCGCACTGGACGAAGAACGCATCGAACTTTATCAGCGCTATCTATTACACCAGCACCCCGACTCGCCGCAATCGAATGATCCGGAAGGCGTCGAAGAATTTCTCTACAACCCCGTGGTCGATTCGATCGAAGTCAGCTACCGCATCGGCGATGAACGGCATGGCCAACTGATTGCGGTCAGCATTCTCGACGTTTGCGATCGTTCGGTGTCCAGCGTCTACCACTACTTTGATCCGGCGGAAGCGGCGCGAAGCATGGGCGTGTTTTCCGTGCTCATGGAAATTGAACTGACCCGCGCCTGGCACGTGCCGCACTACTACCTCGGCTACTGGATCAAGGATTGCAACACGATGGATTACAAGGGTCGATACCGCCCGCACGAGTTGCTCATCGGCGGGCGATGGGTCCGCGTTTCGTCGTGACGGCTCTCCATCACCGCACAAACTTCCGGGAAATTCCGGAAAAAAGCCTTGTGAACCGGGCGAACCCTGTTTGGTGATCCCCGGCACAGTTCAAATGGTGGGTTTTCTTCCAAATTATTGAAAAATGCGCGTCGCCAAACGACACCTTTCCCGCGAACCGGCCAATATCTCATGGACAGATGACCAAACCCCGGCGTGGCTACCGTCTGGGGGCAAAGACGGATCGACCGCGAGCCGCCCTTCCGGCTTCGGCCGCCACGCCAAACGGAACAAAACCTCCTGTCACCGGCAGGAGGTTTTGTTTTTGGCATCGCGACCCTCCTTCAACCCGCCTCCCTGCACAGCATAAACTGTGGGCGTGGCGCAACGGCGATTCCATTACGATCAGGCATTTGAGCACTACCTGCGAGCAAAGGCGATTCCCTACGTGGCGGTCGACGAAGCCAAGCGCGCCCTCAACAAAGCACATCCGCATTCGCTTAAAAGTTTCGACTTTGTCGTTTATTCGGAATCCGGGCCGAATCTGCTGATCGACGTCAAAGGCCGCAAGCACACCGGTCGATCTTCAAAGGCGCTCGACAACTGGGTGACCGAAGGCGACGTTGAGTGCATGCAGAGGTGGGAAGAAATCTTCGGCGAAGGTTTTCAAGGGGCGTTCGCGTTTCTCTACTGGTGTGCCGTGCAACCACCTGACGCCCTGTTCACGGAGATTTTTGAACACCATGATCGCTGGTATGCGGTGCTCGCGGTGACCTTGTCCGACTACATGGCGCACATGAAACAACGAAGCCCGCGATGGCAAACAGTGAACATTCCCGCCGACGCATTCAATCGCGTGTCACGCCCGCTGATGGATTGGCTTTGATCCACGTGACAACCCCAATGCAATCTCCACGCAATCGATTACACTTGAAGCCATGGCCAAGAAACAAACCCGATCCAAGGAACCCCGCTTCGAAGAAGCGATCGAGCAACTGGAAACCATCCTCGAACGGATCGAGTCCGGCGAGGTCGGCCTCGAAGACTGCCTCAAAGAATACGAAACCGGCATGAAACTGGTGAACCACTGCCGCACCATTCTCGACCGCGCTGAAAAACGCATCATCGAACTGACCCCCGACGAAAACGGACAATTGACCGACGGCGAATCAGGCTCGGGCTAAAAAATGCCAAGGGCTGACAGTGTCGCCTTTTTCTTCAATCCCCTCCTTCCTTTACATTCATCACCAACCCTATACCATAATCCGGTACCGGCCGGATACAGACGCGAACACCGCCTGGGCGGTCACGCGGCAACAACCTGAAAATACACACGGGAGCGGTGTCCGAGCGGCTGAAGGAACGCGACTGGAAATCGCGTGTACGGGTAACCGTACCGTGGGTTCGAATCCCACCCGCTCCGTTTTTCCCTTGCCATACTTGGTGGATCCATTCAAACACGTGCCGTCGACCTGCATTCGATCAGGAGGATTCCATGCGATTCGTGTCCCTGCTTGTCTTTCTGGCTACCGGACTGACCCTGCTCTCCGGTTGCGGTGGTAACGGTGATCAGCCCGCCACATCCAACGACTCACACACGTCGTCAGGCAAAGACCACAACAACGTTCGGAGCAGCGATTCCGATTCTGAGAAGATCATCGCGCGCCTCCGCGAGGGCGCGATCGAAACCAATCAGGAACTCAAGGACAATCCTCCTCGCTACGGCATCAAGGAACTCGAAGCAAAAATCTCGGCCCACGAATTGAGCCTCGCCGCGGAAGCCGTCGGCAAAAAAGCCGACCTCGAAAAAATCGAGTTTCGACTCGGTGATTCCGATACCGATCCGGTCGCCACGATGATGGCGCCGAAGGGTGCTGAAATCGATCAGAGTTTGTCCACTACTTCCATCAAACTCGGCAAAACCTTCCACATTGATCTGGACTGGATCAATGAAGGTTATGAGGACAAGCGCGGCGAGATGTTGGAAGCTGCGTGGTTTTCCGTGCTGACCGATTCGCCGGACACGTTGTTCGTGCGTTGGGTCATCCTTGGAAAATCGTCATTCTATAACTTCGTCAAGAAAGTTCAGTTCGGGCCGAGTGACCTGTTGGCCAGCAGCTCCTACGCCTCCATCCTCGGTGATGAGCAGCCTGACCTTGAGGACACGCTGCTCATGCTTTACTGCGTCAACACGCTCAAACCGAAAGAAGCGATTCCAAACGAGCCACTGACCGCTTTGAAACAACTGTCATGGAGCCTTTCCAAGAACGAGCAAGGCTATTGGGTTCGCAGTCCGTATCCCTGCTGCGCCAGCGATCGCACAATGCCGCTGCTGGCCAAGGTGCCGGACATCAAAAGCCTGAGTCTAAGCGGATTTTTCACCGATGAAGGTCTCTCGCACATCGCCCATCAGACGAAAATCGAGTCACTCGAACTCAACATGCAATACTGCACCGAAGCCGGCTACAAGCACCTTCGCGAGATGACCGAGCTGCGAAGTCTGACGCTCGAGGGCTTGCGATGCACGAGTGCCGTGTTTGAACACTTCGCTGAGATGACCAAACTGGAACGCCTGAAAATGGGCGAGTTTCTCGTCAACTTTCATCCACTCTCCGGTGATGGCCTCAAGCACTTTGAAAAACTCACCGCACTCGAATCACTCGACCTCAACGGCCATCGCTTCAACGATGATGACATCGCCCACCTGCCTGCTCTGCCGGCACTGGAAACACTGGAACTGCGCAGCAACCCGATTCGCGGCGCGACACTGCACCGCCTTGAACTGCCGTCACTGACCGAACTGAATCTCAACGGTTGCCGCGTGAAGGATCTGTCCGCGATGAAGCAATTTCCCAAACTGCGCCGACTGGAAATGATCAAGGCGCGCGCCCGAGACGACGACCTTGCAGGGCTTGTGCCTTTGAAAAACCTCCAGTTCCTGGATATTCGCAGCACGCCGATCTCTGATCGCGGCGCGGTTCACCTGAGCAAGATCACCAGTCTGACGGAACTTCACATGAGTGAGACGAGCATTCACGAGGACGGGTTCGCCTTGCTGTGCAAACTCCCAAAGCTTCGTGAACTGGAAGTCAGTGACTCGCCACTGAATGACAAGGTGTTTGAACACCTGGCCAAAGCGCCGCAGATCAAGTCGGTGACACTGTACAAAACGCGCATCACGCGCGAGGCCGCCAAGGCATTCAAAGCGGCGCATCCCAACGTTGATCTGCGCACCGATGTGCTGCGCGACTGATTCAATCCAACGCCTTCCTTCACCCCACCGCCTGCCCCAGACGTCAATCAATGGACGCCAACATGAAGGACGCCAACATGCCATCCTTTTCACAACTGATGCCCCTCGTGTTCGCACTCATGTCAGCCTTGGTCGTCACTGCAGGCTGCGGTGAACCCGATGATCGGGACAAACTCGGCTCACGTGATGACTCAAAAGTGCCGTCGTCCTACCACACCACGAAGGACAACTCAAAAACGTCAGGCGCGCCGGTGACCACACTGACCAAGCAGGAGTTGGAAGATCGAATCAAAGCCGCCGGCAAAGATGAAACGTGGGTCACCCGCGAGCACATGCTCAACAACTTCCGTGAACCCTACCAATTCACCATTCAACTGCCCGAAGATGTCAAGGACGACTGGCTCGGCGACATGAAACTTCACAACACGCGCAACCTGGCGATCGAACTCAATTTTGTGGGCTGGCTAGATAACCCCGCAGTTCTTGAGTCCGACGAAGCGGACGACAAAAAACTGATCGCCCAGACCGACGATGCCGTGGTGTTCCAATATCGCTACTCCGGCAATCTCAACTTTCGCATGCGAATACCGTTGGGTTATCTCGAACTGCATTCAGAATGGGATTCCGCCGAACCGGTGAAACCGACGTTGGACAACATCGCGCTGGCGATCAAGTGCCTGCGAACGATTCGGCCCCGCATGCAGATCGAGGAAGAACCGATCGAGATCCTGCGGCAACTCGACTGGCGTCTGATCGAAAGAGACGGCAAAGTGGTCGAAATCTGGTCGGGCGGGCACGGCGACTTCACCGATCACTTGTCGTCGCCACGTTGCATCACCCTGCTCGAAAACTTCAAACATGTCAAGCTGCTGCGCATGCGATCCTCGTTCTTCATGGATGACACCACCTGCGACACTATCGCCAAGCTTCAGTCGCTTGAAGCGGTGGAGTTGCAACCCTTCGGTGACACCGACATCACCGGCGCCGGGTTCAAACAACTGATCAACATGCCCAACCTGCACACGCTGCACTTGATTTCCGGCAAGGTCAATGACGACGACATTGCCATGCTCGAAGGCAACACGCAACTGAAACATTTCAAACTGCACGGCAGCCTCAAGGGTTTGCAGATCAAAGAAAAAGGACTGGAGCATCTGGCCAAACTTCAGCAACTGGAAACGCTGGCGCTCGACTTCCACAGCCTGACCGATCCCATGATCGCCAAACTCGCGCCACTCAAGAACCTGCGACATCTCAGCCTTTCCGGCCACTACAGCAGCGACGAAAAACTGACCGACGCCGTCATCGAGACCATTCTCGGCTTTGAGAATCTTGAATCGCTGAATCTCTCTTCGACCAAACTCACCGACGAAGGCCTATTAAAACTCGCGGCACTGAAAAGCCTCAAACGCTTGAAAATCAATAACACCGGCGTCACCGAGAAAGGCAAAGAAAAACTGAAAGAGGCACTGCCCCAGTTGGAATTTGTTCGAGACTAGAAACGTACCGCCCTTTTGACTGAACCGATCGAAGGCCACGGATTAAGAGCACCCGCCTGGTGCTTCGAGCGCGACAATGCCTTCAACATCACCAAGGCGCGCGCCCTGCTGCAGGCCTACCGCGGCGTCCGCGACTTCTCCGGCGAGGAGCT
>JANQKH010000518.1 GCA_028281215.1 Phycisphaeraceae bacterium
TCGCTGACGATCAACGCCCCGCGCCGCCCGAGTTTCATCACGACGATCGAAACGCCGGCCTGTTTGCGCATCTGCCTTGCGGCGCGAACGGCATCGTCGTGCGAATGCACATCGATGCCGGTGAGCGCCCGAGCTTCGGTTTCGTTGGGGGAAAGCACAGTTGCGCCACGGAGCGATCCGAGCGGCACGGATCGAGCAGGCCCGGCATCGACCATGATCAGTGTGTCGCGTGACACCAATCGTTGCATGACATGCTGCGTGACGTCGATTGGGATTTCAAACTGTAGGAGCACGGCATCAAAGTCCACGCCGGTTGACAATACCTGATCCACGTCGTCGTTACAGACGGCGTGGTTGGCGCCGGGCAACACGATGATGCGGTTTTCGCCGGTGGCGTCGACAAGGATGACCGCCGTGCCGGTGGCGTGTTGATCGTCAGCGCGCAGGTGATCGACGTTAACGCCGTTGTCTGCCATTTGTCGGACGACGAACTCGCCCCAGGGATCGGCGCCGACCCGTCCGACAAAGGTCACTGCCGCGCCGAGTCTGGCGGCCGCGACCGCCTGATTCGCGCCTTTGCCGCCGGGCACGGACGACATCGCCTCACCGAGCAGACTTTCACCAGCTTCCGGCATGCGATCAGCCTGAATCACATGATCAATGTTGATGCTGCCAACGACGAGAATGCGGGGACGATCACTCATGGTGATTTACTTCAGCTTCGCAGCGTTCTTTTTGTTGGATTTGTCCGTCTTGTTCGACTTGTTTTTCTTGTCGCGATTACGACCCTGGCGTTCACCTGCTTTCATCTCCGTCGCGTGGCCCTTATCACCCTGCTGTTTCATGAAGGCTTGGAGTTGCTCAAACAGATCGTCCTTGATGTCCTTCATCGCCGGGGCGTTGGCGAGGTTTTTCAATTCGTATTTGTCCTTGCGCAGGTCGTAGAGTTCGAACTGCGGCCGACGTTGATAGCCGTCGACGAAACGTCTGGCGGTGGCGTCGGTCTCCGCCTTTGCCAACCAAGTGTGCCAGTAAAAGGTTTTGTCCCGACCGTGTGTGACGATGTTCTTGAACGGCTGATCGTGCTTGATGTTCCAAATGAGTTTGTGTGTGTGCGAACGAATCGAGCGAATGGGGTACGACTCACTGCCGGCGATGATGCCGCGCGTGGTGTGGACACCGTAAACCATGTGCCAGTGCCGATCGGCTTTGCCTGTGAGGACGGCGAGAAAACTACGGCCGTCAAAACTGCTGTGCGGCCGTTTGGCTTTAGACATGTCAGGTTCGCCGGGGATTCGCGCATCGCCGCCGGACCGGCCGGTATCGAACTCCATTGGGTTGCCCTCTGCCGCATCGATCAATGTGGGCACGATGTCAACGTACTGAACCATCGCATCACTGACACTGCCGGGCTTGACTTGTTTCGGCCAGCGAATGATCAATGCCGTACGCAAACCCGTGTCGTAACAGGTCCATTTGCAACGCGGGATCTGGGCGCCTTGTTCACTTGTGTATATGAAGATGGTATTGTCCGCCTGGCCGCTTTGGTCGACGAGTTTCATCGCCTGGCCGACTTCACGGTCAAAGTCGTTGATCTCGGCGTAATACTTGGTCAACACTTCGCGCGTGCGCGGGGTGTCGACGATGTATGGCGCGAGCTTGAGTTTGTTTGCATCAAACTTCGATGCGTCGCCCGCGCTCCAAGGCAGGTGCGGGCTATTCGAGGTGATGACGAGGAAATAAGGCTGCGTTTTGTCACGGTTGATGAACTGTGCCATCTGCCGACCGTTGACGCCTTCAAACGGAAACGAATCGGCCGGCCCAAAGTGTTTCTTGCCCGACAGGCCGACGCGGTAGCCGAGTTTGCGGAAGTGATGCACCAGGCTTTTGGTGCCGGGATGCACTTTGCTGTGATTGGGGTACGCGCCGTTGCGCACGGGGAACAGACCGGTGTAGAGTTGCTGTCGCGTCGGGGCACACATCGCGGTGGCGGTGAAGCAATGGGTGAAACGCATGCCTTGTGCCGCGAGTTTGTCGATGTTTGGCGTAATGGCGTTCGGGCTACCGTAAGCGCCGCTGTCTTCCCATGTCTGATCGTCGGCCATAATCAGCACGACGTTGGGCTTGGCAGCCTTTGCCAGCGGCGCAAGCAGCAACACGATCATCAAGGCGAGAAAATGTCTGCTCATGATTCGATTCCCTTGGCAAAACTCGAACGGTCAACGTGCCATTCTTTTAATGGCAACCGTTTCACAAACTGCGGATCCGACGTTCACACTATCCCATGCATCGCTTAGCTTGATGCCACACTCGTTGTGATGAAAACGGCGATTCACATGCTATTTTGAAATTCAATTCCCCGCACTGTCCTGCACTTTCCACCTTTGCTTGCCCGATTATACTGCCGCGAAAGGAATCTCACTGTGACGCAATCTCTTGTTCTTACCATCATTGGTCCCGACAAGCCGGGTCTGGTTGAATCGGTCGCGCAGGCGGTCGCCGCTCATGGCGGCAACTGGCTGGAGAGCCGTATGGCGCATTTGGCGAACCAATTCGCCGGCATCGTGCACGTTCAAGTGCCGGATGATCAGTCAGCCGGCCTGCATGACGCATTGCGGTCACTCGAATCG
>JANQKH010000539.1 GCA_028281215.1 Phycisphaeraceae bacterium
ACGTGCGGCACGGCGATGACCTTGCCGCGGCCGAGCAGAATCTTCATCGTCTCCACACCCACGATGCCGGCGCACAACTCGCACGCCATCACCGTTGAAGGCCCTCGATGGTTCGGCAGATCCACCGCCGACGGGTCGACCAGGTATTTCCGCTGAAGCATTCTGGGTGACAGGCCGACGAGGAATCGCACCAGTTGCTCTTCCTCGGAATGACCTTGCAGGCGAAAGTATTGTTCGAATGTCATACCGCCGGGCATGAACGTCAGCACGCTGGCGCCCATGCCGATCGGTGCGGCGGTGATGGCGGGGATGCCGCGTTTGGCGCACTGCTCGAATACAAGCCGTCGTGCGTCTACGGCAAAAAAGTCCAGGCCATCGATGTAAAGATCGACGTTTTGCAGAAACGCCGACACCGTGTCTTTCGTGATGCCTTCGGAAAACGAATCGATACAAACCTCAGGATTGATATCACGCGCAAGCTTTGCCAGGACATCGACCTTCTTGCGACCGATTGTGGTTCGCGACGCGCCGGCCTGTCGGTTGAAGTTGACGCGCTCGAAGGTGTCGAAATCGGCGATGTGAAACTTGCCGACGCCCAACCGCACAAGCGTCAAAAGATGCCGGCCGCCGACGCCGCCCATCCCGCCGATCGCCACGCGTTTTTCGTGCAACCAACACTGCTCACCGCGGGTGAGCCAGCCGATGTTGCGCGCGAACGGGGAAGTTGTGGCGTAGTCGCCCAGCATGTTTTCTTCAGGGCGATCAGGCGGCGCGGATAGCGAGCTGATCAGCCTTCTCCTCCATGTAAGCGCCGATGCGCGAGTCAGCGATGAACTCTTCCGTCAGCCGCGCTCGGTGCTTGAACGCGTTCAATGGCATCGGCGCATTGACAAACGCGCCCACACCTTTGGGCCAGGGCGGGCTCGCCAGCATTTCATCCAGTGGGCAACACAACGGCACGACCGGCCAGTGGTTCACCGTCGGATGCGTGGACGGTTCGCCGATCGGTTCAAAGCCGAAGAACCGGCAGTAAAAACCGGCGTGCTTCGGATGCACACCCGCGAGAATGAAGGCCTTGTGATGCCACGCGAACCAGAACACGTGCCGCATCATTTCAATGATGCCCCGCGCCGAACTGCCTTGCTTCGACGCCGTTTCCGCGAGCAAGCCGATCTCCACGAGCCTCCGCCCCGTGCTGCGCAAGCGATTCATTTCAGCAGGGTACACACAATCCAAAGGCAAGCCGTGCCGACGGTCCTGCATGATGGTCAACGTTGAAATCACGCGGTCGTTGTCTTCCTGCACGACCACCGCTGTGGAAGGATGGATCGCTTCGTGCACGGTGTGAACTTGATGATCATTTGCGTGGATCAAGCCCTGATCGGCGTAGGTGTGATAGACCAACTCCCACGCCTTTTCGATTTGATGCAGTTGCCGCGCCACGGACACGCCGTGATGCTGTGCAGGGACATCATGCACCGACACCGCGTCGCCGCGGGATGATGAGGCCGCGTTGCTGTGGTCCGTTGGGTTCGGGTTGTCAGTTGACAACGGTTGCGCCATTCCTGTGGAAGGCGCAACGCCACTGTTGATCGCTGTCATGAGCATCCCTTCTTGAGAGCGATGGGGGTTGAATCGAATCGGGTGTGATGGCGGCAGGCGTGTCGGCCGTCCTGTTGGCCGAAGGGGCATGGAACATTTGTGGGCACGGGCGCCAGCGCGATCGCACAGGATCGCCGTCCGCACTCCGTTCATGCAAAGAGAGATTCGCAGGTGAAAAAAATAGAACTTGCATCATGCCTGCGCTGTCCACAGCGACTCGTGCTCGCCGGCCCATGATGGGCGGACGAAGGACAATGGGGTCGGTCCGCACTCCATGCGCGGAAAAACTCCGGCCGATTGCCCCGGTTCGTTTCTCTTCTCAACTCAAATTCCTGATCTGTCAACTCTGTCGCCCGGCTGAGGATCCGGGCGTTCCCAGTGGGAACGAAGCCTATAGAGTTCATCGGACAGCGTCAATGCATCGCCCGATATATTCATCGCTTTTTCACCTGCGGCGGACAATGTGTCCCCACATCGGTTTTTCCTTGGTTTTGCAGGGGGAAACAGCGTTCACCGTTGGGGAAAAGACGTGTAAATCACCCCGCGTATTTGCCATCACGACCGCCGTTCGGTACACTTCCCGGCTCGATTTTGCTCACCACCCGGAGATGAACCGTGGTCAAACTGCGACTCAAACGTTTCGGACGGCGACACCGCCCCTTCTATCGCATCACCGCGATGGATCAGCGCGCCGCGCGCAACAGCAGGACTATCGAAGAGTTCGGGCACTTTGACCCGCTCGAAAAAGATGAGTCCAAGCAGATCACCGTTGACGTCGATCGGGCCAAGTATTGGCTCAGTGTTGGCGCCCAGCCTTCGGACACCGTTCGCAGCCTGCTCAAACGCGTCGGTGTTGACCCCACGCCCGGCAAGCCCGTGGAC
>JANQKH010000560.1 GCA_028281215.1 Phycisphaeraceae bacterium
CTGCAACATTGATGAGTTCACCCATATCGACGTCCTGTCACCAAGCGACAAACCCTCCGCCGAAACCGAACACAGTGGCAATGGACACGAATAAATCGATGGCGACGTGATTTCAGTTGCCCTGTCCTCCCAAACGCACCACAAGATCCAAGCACAAAGAAAGCCCCGGCTCGCACCGGGGCTTTTGTTTTGTATTCGATTGAAACGCGCAAACTTACAGCGTCACACCTGTGTCATGCCACTGCCCGTCTTTCCCTGATTCGAGCACGGCCTCGCAAACCTTCTGGGTCTGCAACGCGTTGTTGAAGTCCGGCTGCGTGACCGCACCGGTCTCCAAATCCTTCAAAAAGTCCGCGACCTGATGCACGAACGTGTGCTCATAGCCGATGCACAGGCCCGGTACCCACCACTTGTCCATGTAAGGCATATCGCCGTCGGTGACGTGGATCGATCGCCAGCCGCGTACGGTCGATTCATCGCTGTGGTCGAAGAATTCGAAGCGGTTCAGGTCATGCAGATCCCAACGAATCGAAGCGTGTTCGCCGTTGATCTCGAATGTGTCGAGGGCCTTGTGGCCGCGGGCGTAGCGGGTCGATTCAAAGTTACCGAGCGAACCGTTTTCGAAATCGCAGATGAAGATGCACGCGTCGTCGATGCCCACGGCTTGCTTTTCGCCGGTCAGTTGGTGCGTGCGTTCCTTGATGAACGTTTCCGTGCGGGCGGTGACGCGGGTGATCGCGCCGTTGAGCCACATGGCGGTGTCGATGTTGTGAGCGAGCAGGTCGCCGGTCACCCCCGAGCCGGCCGCAGCGACGTCCAAACGCCAGAGCGCGGCACCACCCTGCGGCAGGTTCGCATCGATCGTCCAGTCTTGAAGGAACTGGCCACGGAAATGAAAGATGCGGCCGAGCTTGCCGGTATCAATGATCTTCTTCGCGAGTGTTACGGCCGGCACGCGACGATAGTTGTACCAGCAGGTGTTCTTGACACCGGTCTCGTTGATCACGTCAACCATTTCTTGCGCTTCAGCGACTGTTCGCGCCAACGGTTTTTCGCAGAGCACCATCTTGCCAGCCTTCGCAGCAGCGATGGCGATGTCGTGGTGTGTGTCGTTCGGCGTGCAGATATCGATCGCGTCAATATCATCACGCTCGATCAGTTTTTGCCAGTCGGTTTCAACACTCTCATAGCCCCACTGATCGGCGAAGGCCTTGGTCTTGTCTTCGCTGCGCCCACAAGCCGCTTTCAGCACGGGGCGGTATTCCAGGTCGAAGAAATCATTGGCTCGCTTGTAGCCATTGGTGTGCGTACGGCCCATGAAGCCGTAACCAACGATACCGATGCGGAGTTCTTTACTAGGCATAATTCAGAGTTCCTTTAACGCAGTAGGACAGGCATTCCTGCCTGTCTCTTCAAACCTGTTGATTCCTCAAAACGCTTCACGATTGTAAAACCAATACGGATAGTCCCACGGATCATCCACCAATTCAGCTCGTCGCGGATTGTCGAGCATGTACGTTGCTTTTTCGTGCACTTCCAAGTCATTCCGCATAATGCGATCGTGGGATTCATCCTGCCAAAGTGCGCCGCTCGTTTCCCGTATCTGAATTTATACGCCGGGCAGCTACACCTTTGATTTCCTTCATGACGCGAGAAAGATCGTAGCCTTCGTTCGGTTGTAGCAACACGTGAAAATGGTCAGGCATCACGATCAACGCAAAAAGCGAATAATACTGATTGTGCCCACTGACAATGTGATCCATTGCGAGTTGGCGTTCGTCGTCTGTCAGTACGCCTTGTCGGATGCGGTTCGTGACGTAGTAAACACTACCACTGACCTGCCAGTGCGGAAGATGGCGGCGGCGGATTGTCAGTTTGCCTTTTTGGGTCATGATCAACTTGCCTTCGGCAAATGACAGGCAGGAATGCCTGTCCTACTTCTCACCCCCAGCCGTGCGCGTCACGCACTTTGATCATCGCATCAAGAATCGTGTTCCACGTCGCCGGCGTTTCGAGCATCGCGTTGGGGAACATGCAGCCGTCCCAGCAGATGTGTTCGATGCCGCGGGATGCTGCATCCTTGAGCCAGTAGCCGGCGCAACGGGTGATGTCGAGTTTGCCGTTGGGATCGTTCGCGGGGCAGTGCTTGCCGGTCTTGTCGTGGCTGCCGGCGCCATGGACTTCGCCATCGTTTTGGGCGACGTGGAAGTCGTACGTCCACGGGCGAAGCGCGTCGGTCATCTTTTCGTAAGCGGCATAGAACTCGTCCTCGCTGTAGCCTTCCTGTACGAGCGCGTGTTCCGGGGCGTTGTAGCCGAGCAGGTAGAGGTAGGTGTGCGCCAAGTCAGCCTGGAAGCCGACCGTGCCGGGCATGCCGACGGCTTCGAGCAGGTCAAGCATGTCCTTCCACGAGTGCATGCCGGCCCAGCAGATTTCACCTTCTGCGACGAGGCGTTCACCGTTGTCGGCTGCGATCTGGCCGGCTTTCTTGAATGTCTCGGCGATGCGGGCCGTGCCGGCGCCGGGGTTTTCTTTCCACTTCGCGACGCCGAACTCAGCGGAGTCGATGCGGATGGCGCCGTACTTGCGCACGCCGTGGTCGTTGAAAATTTTCGCGATGCGGCAGGCCTTTTCGACAGCCGTCAAAAACTTGCCGACCTGTTCGTCGTCGCCCATCGCCGAGTCACCGACCGTACCCGGCCAAACCGGCGCGACGAGTGAACCAACGGTGAAACCGTGGCCGGCAATCTTGTCTGCAATGGCCTTGAGTTCGTCGTCACTGGAATCGGGATCGGTGTGTGGCAGGAAGAGGAAGTAGTCGATGCCGTCGAACTTCGTGCCGTTCACTTCCGCGCCGGCGGTGAGTTCGAGCATGCGGTCAAGACTGATCGCCGGTTCGGCGCCTTCTTCGTCGCCGCCCTTGCCGACGAGACCGGGCCACATGGCATTGTGGAGTTTGGGAAGTGGGTTGGACATCGAGGAAGCCTCCTGTTGACTCAATAGCAGGTGAGAATCTGGTTTTGCGCCGCGTGCAGATTGAACTCAGTCGTCTCCGCCCGCAACGGGATGAGCAATATAACGATCTTGCCACGCAAATGGGTTCAAGCGTTCGTACACGGCCATCGAGGACACAGAGAAGCGTGCTCAAGAAACGCTGGAAATTTCTCAGAGCCCTTCAACCCGGATCCTTCGATCCTTCGGCTCCAGCTCTCCTTCGGTGTTCATCTGCCACCTTCGGTTTTCCTTCGCCGCACCTCTCTGTGTCCTTGATGGCCGTGGCGATGTTCATATCAAAGAGAGCGGAGAAACCTCCGCCCTCAGGTTTTTCAACTTATGCCGACCCCGGATGCTTCGGAGCATGCTCATTCACAGCCGGGCCGAAGTATCGCAACATGACCAACGGTTCGACATCACTGGTGTTGGTGTACGTTACGCCGGCTTGGGCGGTGGCGGCGCTGATGTAGAACTCGTCGCTGGTCAGTTCGTGGAAGCCGATCATGGATGGGCTGCTGATGCCCATGTCATTCGCTTTGCCTTCGCCTTGCACGGTAATCACGCCGCTCGCGCCTTTGTCCTTGATGGTGACGCTCTTACCGGGATGCACGGTCAGTTCCTTCGCGGAGAAGTATTGCGTGCCGTCGATATTGCCGTAGACGATCCACTTGTCCACGTGCGATTCATCTTCGCTGTCGACGATCGGTTCGAGGTAGTTGTTCTTCTTAAAGTCGGGGTCGACGTTGCGATCCCAGTCGAGTTGATCGACGATGTAATCAATGTCCTGGTGGTACTCTTCCGGCACGTCTTTCACGAGCAACGCCCACGGCACTTCGCGGCCTTCGACGAGGCTTTGGTACATGCCGAACACATCGCTGCCCCACTGGGGTTCATACGTGCACAAACTACCCGGCGCGTGCAGCACGCAGGGCGGAATCAACCAACCCGTGCCGGGCTTGAGCCGGTAAGCCTGCGAGATATCGAGAATGCCGTTGTCGCCCTTGTTCCAGTCTTCGAGACACTTGCGGACTTGCGCCTTGGTCGTGCCGGGGTTCAGCCCCATGAACGTGTAGGGAAAGTTGTTGCCGACCGGGTTGTGCTGGGGCGGGAAGTAGTAGCTCTCCGGCTTGCCTTCCTGGTTGTTCACCTTTGCTGCCTGCTCGGCGTTCTGGTGCATGTGATGGGGGATGGGACCCATGTTGTCGAAGAACTTGGAGTAGACCGGCCAACGACTGTACTTGCTCCAGATATCTTCGCCGACAGCGGTCGCGCCGAGTTCCGCAACGACATCACGTAGCGTCGCACGTTGGCCGTCGTGAACGACGTAGCTGAGGCCTTCGTCATCCGTGCGGTTGTCGTTCATTGCTTCGGTGGTGGAAGCGAACCAGCGTTCATCGATGCCGCCGCGGTTGAGGCCAAAGGCGTAGGTGTCGTTCGGATCAAGCTTCAGGCGCAGGCCCGGTTGAAGAAACGAACGCGGCACCCAACACGGCGCAAGTCGAAGCAGGCCGCCGCCGGCTTCCAGAGCGCTTTCGGCAAAGGATTTGACGTTGCCGGTCTGCGTGGCGAGTTCGCGTACATCGGTCGGGCTGCTGGTTGCGGCAGTCATGGACAAACCTCTCTTGAATTGCTGAAAAAGACCTTTCCGCCGACAGATATCCACCATGGCGGCTGAACGACAGAGGGTAGCAGAAAGGCATATTCGTCGCCACCGGGATTGCGCGGCGGCGAGTGCGCCGCAGGCCGGCAGAATCGGGGGTTGCTGTCGCCTTTTTGGCCGTCCGATTAGACTGTGCGTGGCGTTGATGACACTCGCTCAGGAGACACTTTGATGAACTTACTCACAGGGAATCGCAGCGTGACAGTTATGCTGCTTGCCGGGGCGTTGCTCACCATGACCGCTTGCGGCTCCAACCACATCTGGCAGGCGGCGGAGTTCGGGCAATACAACGAAGTGCAGCGCATGCTCGACGAAAAGCCTGAACTGCTCAATGCCCAGGACAGCGCCGGCTGGACGCCCTTGATCCATGCCGTGCACGGCCAAAAGGAACGCGTGGTTCAACTGCTGCTCGATCGCGGTGCCGACCCGACCATCAAGGCAGGCAGCAACTGGGATGCCTGGCACGAAGCCCGCGCCGGTGACAAGTCGGTGATCAAGAAAATGATCAAGGAAGCCGTCGAAAAACACGAAGCCGGTAAGGGATCGAAAGGTAACTGATCGGCTGTGGGGCGATCAGGTGGATTCCTGTTTGTCCGGAAGCCTGGGTATCGGTTCGCCGTGGGGGTCGAAGTCGGGATGCCCCAACGTGGCGTCGATCTCTTCCGCCAGTTCATGCGCGTGTTCCAAGCGCTCGGCTTCATCGTGCACCAGCGTGGGATCGAAGTTCGCACGCTCGGTGAGATAACTTTCCCACAAACGGTGAGCGCGCACCATCTCGGTCGCGCGGCGTTGACCTTCTTCAGTGAGTGACACGTTGTCGCCGTCGGTGGCGAGCAGCCCGCGCTGCCGCAGTCGTTCAACCAGAGACCGCACCCGGCGCACCGGCAGCATCAGTCGGTCGACCACTTCGGCGGTCACGCAGTCGCCGGCGCCGCCGTCGCTGAGGTGGTACACCGTTTTGAGTACGTCCTCGCCTTCCACGTGCCGGCGCAGTTCGCGCCGGCGGACACGATTGAACACCACGCCGTGCGACGGACTGAGCAACATGCAGAGCACAAAAATCATCGACGCCACGACGACCATCGCTGGTCCGGTTGGTGAGTTGGTCACGAACGCGAGCGACATGCCCACCATCGCCGACATCGCGCCGAAGAGTCCCGCCAGCGTGAGCATCGCCCAGAGTCGGTTGGTCAGTTGGTATGCCGCTGACGCCGGTGTAATCACCATTGCCACGACCAGAATCACGCCGGTCGTCTTCAACCCCGCCACGATCGTTGCCGACAGCATGCCCATCAGGATGTAGTGAAACAGCACGACGGGAATCCCCATCGCGGCGGCCACGACCGGATCGAAACTGATCATGCGCAATGGGTGGTAAAGCAGAAACACCATCAGCAACACAAGCGGTGTGATGATGCCCATGACAAGCAGATCGCCTTTGGTGACAGCGAGCGGATCACCAAAAAGGAAACATTGCAGGTCAAAATGTGTGCCGCGCGGCAACGCGCTGTACAAAATGATGCCCACCGCGAAAAATGCAGTGAACACGATACCAATGGCCGAATCATCCTTCGCTCGACTGAGACGTGGGACGATGCCGATTAGGACAGTCGACATCACGCCTGCGATCAAGGCGCCGACAAGCAGGATGCCGATGTTCGTACTGCCGGTCAAAGCAAAGGCCGCCACCACGCCGGGCAGCACCGCGTGTGATAGGGCGTCGCCGATCAACGCCATGCGGCGCAGTACGACAAAACAACCCAACACGCCACATGCAATACCCACCAGCATCGAGCAGAATGTTTCCATGCCCCATCGCGCTGAGAACGGCTGCAACCACTGCGACCCGTCGATTGTGAAATCGAACAGTGCCGAAGGTGCATGATCCCCCGCGACGAGCATGACAGTCATCCATTCCACTTACTTCAATGCCTCGACAATCGTCTTTGTATTGTGACGAATCATTTCCTCATACGTCGCGCCTGCCGAGTCTTTGTCACCCAGCGAATCGCTGAACAACGTGCCGCCGACCTTGGCGCCGGTGTTGGTCGCCGCTTTGCGGACCAGTTCATTCAAGGCATCCGATACGGACGTTTCAATGAACAGCGCTTTGACGTTTCGTTCCTTGATCTGGGTTTCAAGTTTTTGCAGATCGCCGGGGCGCGGCTGTTGTTCGGTGCTGATCCCAATCACGCCGTGCACTTCGATGTCGTAGGCATCACCGTAATACTGAAAGGCGTCGTGACTGGTGATCATCACGCGTTGTGCTTTGGGAATCGAGGCGATTTGCTCGGTCACCCAAGTATGTAAAGCGTCGAGTTTGGTCATGTACGCATCCGCGTTCTTCTTGTAATCTTCCGCGTGATCCGGGTCGATGGCGATCAGCGCATCGCGCGCGCCCTCGGCATAGACCTTGAAGTACGACACGTTAAACCAGCAGTGCGGATCGGGCGCGCCTTCGTAATCGGCGCTGCCGAGCGTTTTGATCTTGTCCGATTTCGCCAGCCGCGCCACTTTGCCTTTGGCGTTGTTCTTGATCACGTTGCCGAGCGTGGCTTCCAGGTGCAGGCCGTTCATCAACACCAGGTCGGCTTCGGCGATCAGGTTGCCGTCGGCGGGCAGCACCTTGTACACGTGCGGATCCTGGCCTGGTTTCATGATGCCGTGCACGTTGATGTGCTCGCCGCCGATCTGATGCGCTAGGTCGGCGATCATCGTGGTGGTGCAGGCGATGTCGGGCTTGCCATTTCCGCTGCCGGAATTGTCCTTGCCGTCTGTACCATCCTTGCCGTTGCCGCCGCACCCGGTTAGCAACAACGGTGCGACTACCAGGGCCAAAGCGGTGAGCGTAATCAACAGTCCATTCATGTTTCGTGTTGTGTTTGGTTTCATCGTGGGATCTTTCTTGATGTTGCGGCGGGAGATTTCCGTGCCGGCTTTTAACTATTTGGGTCGTTCGCGTTGGGCTCGTTCGATGAGCGCCGCATCCGCTCGTTCGAGCAGGTTCAGGCGACCGCCGTAGGTGCGCTGGAAATTTTCGTCCGTCGCCACCGCGTCGGTCGGTCCGTACGCGACCACGCGCTGGTTGAGTAGCAACAACTTGTCAAAACGGTCAAGCACGGACAGATCGTGATTGATCAGCAATAACGTGCGGCCTTCTTGCGCCAGTTGGGCGATCAACTCGAAGATGGCGTGCTCCGTCGCGGCGTCCACGCCGGCGAACGGTTCGTCCAGCAAAAGAATGTCCGCGTTCTGACACAGCGCGCGAGCGAGAAACACACGCTGCTGTTGTCCGCCCGACAACTGCCGGATGTGGCGGTTGAGGTATCGCGTCATGCCGACCTGTTCCAGCGCGTTCATCGCTTCGCGGCGGTCTTTACGACCGGGCCAAAGACCCCACTGGTATTGATGCGCCCGGCCCATCATCACCACGTCGCGGACCGTCACGGGAAAATCCCAGTCGACTGCTTCGACCTGCGGCACGTAGGCGACGCGGTCGCGGCAGGCTTCGATGGTGTGGCCGAAGAACCGCACCGAGCCTGCGTTCAACGGCTCCAGTCCGAGCACTGCTTTCATGAGTGTGCTCTTGCCCGCGCCGTTGGGGCCGATGATGCCCACCATCTCGCCCTGCATCACATCAAACGACACGCTGCGCAACACGGGTCGGCCGTCGTAGGAGACGGTCACGTTACGCGCGGAAATCGCCGCGCCGATGTCGATCGTCTCGTGTGACCGCAAATGAGCCCCGACGCGCGACGCAGGTGCGGCGGCGGGTTCCGTCGACTCGGCCATCGGCGCGTTCACGGTTGTGGGCGCCGCTCTTCCAGAGGCGCTTCCGGCGACAGGGGTGGCGGATGGTTCGTCGTTCACAAGCCGCATAGTGTATCACATTTTTATAGTTGGGCAATCCAATATTTTGATTAACCAAAATATAGCGTGCCGGTAGTGCATCGACAAGTGGACGGCGATGACGCCGTCCACGAGCGAAGGATTCATTGCGTGTAATTAGTTTAATTTCAGATGTTTATGTGATTTAGATGTCTGAAAGTCAATCCTTCACATCAAACACCGGCTTCCATTTGTGCGGCTTGGTCGGCCAAGTGAAATACCACGGATCGTCCAGTGAGGCTGACCACGCGCGGTCCTTGTTGTGAACCAGCAGCCCGCCTGCGAAGAAATTGTGAGGCTCGGCGACGGTCAGGTCGATCACGGGCACGCAGCTAACGGTGCGCTTGAGGGAAACGGGTTTGATCGCTTGCACCGCATGATCGTCGGCAAGTTTCAATAACGTATCGTGCGCGACGACACGACCGGCGGGTTGCCAGTTGCCGTTGGCGTAGACCGGATGATTCGTTGTTACCCGCAGACCGCCGGGGAAGCTGATTGTTTCGCCGGCGAAGCCGTGACGGATGGTTTCGACAGTGTTGATCACGCGCTTGCGGTTCTTCGTGTCGAACGACCAGACTCGATCGCCCCGCTTGAGGCTCTCGATTGCGCGTGGCCCGGTCGGCGTCGCCACCATCACGCCTTCAGCCACGCAGGTGAACACCTCGCGCACTTGCACACGTTTGACCTTGCCCATCGGGCTGACCGTCACACGCACCAGGTCGTACCCCCATCTGAACTGGCCGTTGGTGACGTTCAAGTCAATTCGACGGTTGCCCTCGGTGTCTTCGTGCACGAAGTCCCGGGCGTAGCCCGACTCGGTCTGCTTGTGTTTCATCAGTTTCTGATTCGGCACGTGCTTCTGTTGCGCAGCGATCGCCGTCTCCAAAGCTTTGGCAAGCGATTGAACACCTTTGTCGACCTTGATGTGAATCGGCGGCAATTTGAACCTGGTTGGGTCGCCTTGGATGCCAAGTGTACCGGTCGCGCTGATTTGATAAACGCCTTCCTTGTCGAACGTCGGGAACGGTTTGTCCGATGCCCATAGCCCTTCGATACCGCCCCAGGGTCCGATGGTACGGAAGCCTTTGTGGTCGATCTGAAACGCGTGCGTTGCGGCGCGGCCCAACGGGACGACCGCGCGCTGCCATTTGGTTCGCCCGTCTTTGGCGCTGCCGATCAGTTGATACGTTCTGTCGTCCGGGGTTTGCACGGTCCACTTCAACGATCGTACGGTGGCGAGCATATCAGTTTTTTGATGGCCGGCGAAGGGATCGAGCGGCCCTTTCTTGTCTGCAAAGTGAACGACCACGCCAAAGACATCGCCGGGCGCAAGGGTGGACACCGCCGGCCGCATCTGCACTTTGAATTTGTCGTTGGCGGTCATGGTGTGCACGAGTTGGCCAGGAAGTTTTTTCGTGGCGGCTGACGATGACGAACTCGGCTTCGGTGCAGCGGAGGTGAATGATCCGAGGCAAATCATCATTACGAGGCAGATACATGAACGCATGGCGGGTCTCCAATGATTAGGTATCCGGTTGGACGCTCGAAAACGATTCCGGTTCCTACGGTTTATCATGGCGGGCATGGATCGAATCCCGCCAATGATCGTGCTGCTTTGCGGCCTCTTGATTGTGTCACACGGCGCGGCCGTTGCCGATCGCCCGAACATCCTGCTGGCGATCTCCGATGACCAGAGTTGGATGCACGCCGGCGCGTACGGCCTCGATAAATCCACGAAAACGCCCGCGTTTGACCGCATCGCCAAGGAAGGTGTGTTGTTCAACTACGCCTACTGCGCCGCGCCATCCTGCGCGCCGTCGCGCGCAGCG
>JANQKH010000563.1 GCA_028281215.1 Phycisphaeraceae bacterium
CGTAGCTCAGTCGGTTAGAGCACCTGGTTGTGGTCCAGGGGGTCGGGGGTTCGAATCCCCTCGTCCACCCTTCTTCATTTCTCGTAATGACGTGCGCCCATTCCGTAAAATCGCCGGGGAACCGCCTGAACGTGCTTGGCCCGATGAGATTGGGGCAAAGTTGGTCATGGTGACGATTCATGGATGGGACGGTCTCGGTTAAACTGGAGACGGCGCGCGGGGTTCGGCATTCGCCGCAATGGCTGTGCGTAGTCGAGTGGCCTTCATGTTCCAGCGATTTGGCACTCCGTGGTCGGCAAGAATCGGGATGATCGCGGTGACGGCGTTTGGGGTGCTTGGCGTTTCGAGCATGGGAGCGGAGCCGAAAAAACCCACATCCCAATCAACCCTTTCATCAAAGGATCGCGCCTTCTTCGAGACGAAGATTCGACCAGTGTTGGTCGAGTATTGCTACGCCTGTCACGCCGAGGGAGCGAAGAAGATTGGCGGTAAGTTGCGGCTGGATCTGCCGGAGGCGCTGCGCAAAGGCGGCGAGTCGGGACCGGTGGTGGTGGCGGGTCAACCGGAAAAGAGTCTGATCATTCAGGCGTTGCGTTACGAGCATTTAGAGATGCCGCCGAAGAAGCCGTTGCCGGCATCCGTGATCAAAGATTTCGAAGACTGGGTGAAGATGGGCGCGCCGGACCCGCGCGGTAACACCAAACCAAATGCCAAAGTCAACACGACCCGAATCGATCTAAACAATCCTGCGCTTTGGTCGTTTCGACCGGTCACGAAACCCGCGCCACCGGCGGTAAAGGACGCGTCATGGCCGCGCGATCCGATGGATCGCTTTGTGTTGGCGAAGATGCAGAAAGCGGGACTGTCGCCAACCAGCGATGCCCAGCCGGCCGTACTCGTGCGGCGACTTTACTTCGACCTGATCGGTCTGCCGCCGACGATGGAACAGGTCCGGTCATTCGAATCGGACTACGCAAAGCATGGCAGCGCGGCGGTCGAACGGCTTGTCGATGGATTGCTCGCGTCGCCCCACTTCGGCGAACGTTGGGGTCGGCACTGGCTCGATGTCGCGCGGTACGGCGAATCGAACGGCAACGACGGGCTCGGCCGCAACCCAACTTTCCCCCACGCGTGGCGGTATCGCGATTATGTCATTCAGTCATTCAACGAGGATGTGCCGTACGACCGCTTCATCACCGAACAGATCGCCGGGGATCTGCTGCCCGCGAAAAACGCTGCGCAGCGCGACCGGCAACTGATCGCCACGGGGTTTCTCGCGCTCGGATCCAAACCTGCCAAGGCGATGAACATCAACTTCGACATGGACGTCGTGGACGATCAGATCAACGTGGTGAGCGCCGGCGTGATGGGTTTGTCCGTCTCCTGCGCCCGTTGTCACGATCACAAGCACGATCCAATTCCCACGCGGGACTACTACGCGCTGGCGGGCATTTTCAAAAGCACGGAAACGATGTGGGGTAAAGCGGCGAACGAAAAACTGACCGCGCCGGTCACACCGCTGCACGAGTTGAAATCCGTTTCGATCGACGGCCAATCAAAGGGCGAAGCCGCGACCAAACCAAAGGCAAAGAAGCCGACGGCGCTCGCGCCGATGTTTGATCAGCAGTACCCCAAGGCGATCGCCGAGTTGAAGCCTGTCGTGTATGCCTCGTTGCAATCGCAGGACAAGGCATTGAAAGTCGAGCCGGGTGTTTCACTGAGCGCAGACGGATTCGGTGCGTTCAAATCAGGCCGCATCAAAGTGACGCTCAACAAGCAGGCCGCGGCCTACACCGTGTCGTTCTGGTTTCTTAACGCACTGCCGAGCAAGGCGCGGCCGGTGACGGCGTACGTGTTTTCCTTTGGGCCGGACAGTAAGGCGCCGGCGCCGGGCGATCATCTCGGTCTCAGCGGTTCGTACAACAAAACCGCGCCGGGCCGGATGTTCATCTTCAACGGCAACCAGCGCAAGCAGTCCATCACCGGCGCGGCGACACTGCCGCCGGGCACGTGGAATCACGTGGTGTATGTGCGCAACGGCAAGCGCGTGAAAGCGTTCGTCAACGGCAGCACGAAACCGGACTTCGACGGCGAGATCGATCGCACAGCCTTGAACGCAAAAACGTTTTTCATTGGCGGGCGTAACGATCGCTTCGCCCCGCTGCAAGGCGGCGTGGCTCACTTTGCGTTTTATGATCGCGAGCTTTCAACCGCCGAGATCGGTCAACTTCACCAGGGATCAGGCCAACCGAAAGGCAGCAGCAAGGCGTACATCCATGTCGCCGCCAGCGCGGCCAAGCCAGAACCCAAAGCGTTGGCGATGGGCGTGCGCGATCGCGCCAAGCCGAGTGACTGCAAAGTGAACATCAAGGGCGAGTCGAACAAGCTCGGGCCAGTCGTGCTGCGCGGGTTCATTCATGCGTGCGAACAAGGCTCGCCGTCCATTGCGGTCAACAAGAAGCAAAGCGGTCGGCTCGAACTGGCCAAGTGGCTGATGCGCAGGGAGCATCCGCAGACGTCGCGCGTGATGGTCAATCGCATCTGGCTGCACCTGTTCGGGCGCGGCATCGTCGACACGCCGGACGACTTCGGCGTTTACGGCAGCCGACCGTCGCATCCGCAACTGCTCGATCATCTGGCAACACGTCTGGTTGAAGAAGGCTGGTCGATCAAACGCATGATCCGTTCAATCGTGCTCAGCCGAACGTATCAACTCAGCAGCCGCGCGGATGGAACGACGATTGACAGCGACCCTGACAACCGCTGGCTGGCGCGGCATTCGCGACGGCGTCTCGACGCCGAGTCGCTGCGCGATGCGATGCTGTTGGTCAGTGGGCAGTTGGATCAATCGCCCGGCAAGGGTTCGATTATTCAGAACATGGACGTGCTCGTGAACCAGTCGGGGAGTTTGCACAAGCCGAGCAACCATCGCAGCGTGTATTTGTGCATGCTGCGCAACTCACCTCCGCCGGAGCTGGCGGCGTTCAATTTGCCGCAGTTCACGGACGTGAAAGGCCGTCGTGATGTGACAACATTGCCTTCGCATGCGCTGTTCTTGTTGAACAATCCATTCGTCATTCAGCAGTCGAAGCACTTCGCCCGGCAAACCCTGGCATCAGTCGGCAACGACAGCAACGAATCGAAAGTACGATGGGCCTATCGGCGAGCATTGAATCGTGAACCCGACAACGCTGAGTTGCTCATCGCCATCAAGTTTTTAGATACCGTGTATCAATCGCTTGTAGCAAGCAACAGTAAGGCCGAACAACGTGAGTTCGAAACATGGGCCGCGCTGTGTCAATCACTGTTGGCGACGAACGAATTCCGCTACGTGGACTAACGCTGAGGACCGAACCATGGCTTCACTTTCCCGTCGACACATGTTGCAGAGCACTTCATGCGGCTTCGGTTACCTGGCGTTTTCCGCGATGGCGGCACAGCAGAGCATCGCTGCCACGCCCAATGCGACTGCCAAAGCACCGCCACTGCCCGCCAAAGCCAAGCGCGTCATCTTTCTCTGCATGAGCGGTGGGCCGGCGCACCTCGATACGTTTGATTACAAGCCGCAGACCGGCAAGAAACCGCACCCCGGCTCGGTGTTCAAATTCAAGAAGCACGGCGACAGCGGCCTGCCCGTCTCGGAACTCATGCCGCACACCGCGCAACACGTCGACAAACTCTGCATGCTCAACGGCATGTACTGCGACACTGGCAACCATGCGCAGTCATTCCTGCAATTGCACACCGGCGAGCGATTGCGCAAGCGGCCGAGCATGGGCGCCTGGATCAACTACGGCCTGGGCACGGAAAATCAGAACCTGCCCGGTTTCATCAGTCTCAATACGTCGAAGCCTTCGGTTTACAGCAGCGCGTTTCTGCCGCCCGTGTACGAAGGCACACCGATCGGCGTCAACGGCGAAGACATGGGCAAGGCGACGATCCCCAGCATTGCCGGCAATCACCTGCCTTCACCGGTCAAACGCCGACAACTCGATTTCATTCAGGCGATGAATCGCCGCCATCTGGAACAGCGCGATCAGACCGACGACCTAGAAGCGGTCATTCAATCGATGGAGTTGGGTTACCGCATGCAGACATCAGCGCCGGCGTTGCTCGATATCAGCGATGAACCGGCGCACGTGCTGGAAGCCTATCGCGTCGGCAAGCAGAAGCCGCGGAAGACATGCAAAGCCAGCGACTTCGGCCGACAGTGTTTGCTTGCCCGGCGGTTTGCCGAGGCCGGCGTGCGCTTTATCGAACTCAACCACGGCAGTTGGGATCAACACAAGTATCACCGTGAAGAATTGAAGGCGAACTGTGAATCCGTTGACGCACCGATCGCCGCGCTGCTGGCGGACCTCGACCAGCGCGGGCTGCTCGACGAAACACTCGTCGTCTGGGGCGGCGAATTCGGTCGTCCCGGTTTGTTGCCCGACGGCAAGAAAAACGAATCAGGCCACAACCCGCGCGGCTTCACGTTCTGGCTCGCCGGCGCAGGTGTCAAGCCCGGCTTGGCCTATGGCAAGACCGATCCCACCGGCGGCCGCGCCATTGAAGGCCGTGTTCACTTCCGTGACTTGCACGCCACCATCCTGCACCTGATGGGCCTGCCGCACGACACATTGAGCGTACAGCACGCCGGCCGCAAACATCGCCTCACCGGTCCGCAGGGCGGCAAGGTGGTCAAGGGGATTCTTACATAGAAGGTGTTTGAAAAATAGAGCACGGCGAGCGCCACGGGATAAACGCACTTAGCTCGCGACCTTCCCACTTCCATGAAATCGCGGAACATTATTGCGGCCGAACTGAAACATTAGCTCTACCCGCCGGTAGGGTTGATTGATCCCAAACATGTAAGGACGCCGCCCATGAGACGCACCATTTTCAATGCCGTCGTTGTTGTCATATGCCTCAATGGATTGGCACGAGCGGAGCCGAAATGGACGGTTGTGTGGGAACACGCCACACCTGTGCATTTACCGCAGGGTTTGGCGGTTTCCTCGGACGGCAAGTATCTGTTCGTCGCGATGAAGAAAGGCGGCATTGACGTGCTGCAGATCAACCCCTCTCAGCAGCAACGCAGGGTGGCGAACATTCCATTGCGGCAGTTGGGGAATCTCGACGCAATGAATCTCGAACGGCAAGGTGATCGTTTGTATGTCGCGCTCGGCGGCTTCTTCGGGCGTAACAGCAAAGCGGGCATGGCAATCATCGATATGAAGCAACCACGAAAACCGAAGGTGTTGGGCACATGGCAATCGAAGGAAGTCATGGAAGGCGCGGCCATCGTCGCGGTGAAAGACAAACACGCCTACCTCGGCGCGATGTTCAAGGGCATCATCACGCTGGATATCAGCAAGCCGGGCGACATCCAACATCTGTCCACCGTGCAGCCGGACATTCACTTTCCGCAGAAGAATCCCGGCCGCATCGGCAAGCCGAACGCGCGGGGCATGGCAATCGCCGGCAAGTTGTTGTTTTTGACGAACGATGCCGGCGGATTGCGCGTGATGGATCTGTCCAATCCCGCGCTGCCGCGCCAGATCAGTCAATACATCAACGAAAAAATGAAGAAGAAACAACAGGCGTACAACAATATCGTTATCGACGGCAAGTACGGCTACATGGCCGTCGACTACGCCGGGCTCGAGATTGTGGACGTGTCGAATCCGCGCCGCGTGCATCATGTCGGCTGGTGGAACCCGTGGAAGGCAGACACGAATCAGAACTTTTGGTTCAACAGCCCGGGACATACGAATCAGTTGGTGTTTGATCGCCGCCACAAACGCGTATTGCTTTCAGCCGGCGATGCTGAACTGGAAGTGGTGGACGTGTCCAACCCGCAGCGCCCCAAACGCGTGGCGCAATTCGGTAAACAAGGCAACGGCTTCGGCGTCTGGGGCCTGACCGCTTCACGCGGCACGGCGTACCTCGCGTACATCAAAACATTTGTGCCCTTTCATGGAAAATGGTCGGGGATCAAGGCAGTGCGGCTGAACAAGCAGTAAAAAACCCGCATCACAACAACGCGGGTTTCTTTCGTTTGCTTTGATGAAACAGATCACGGCGTCGCCAGTTTCTCTGCCTTTTCGACCAGACTGACAAACGCGGCGCGTTCCTCGGCACGATCACCGCCGAGTGACAGTTGCGCCAGTGTTTTAATGTGATCAAACTTGGCGGCGCCCTTGTCCGGGCTGTCGATCAACAGCAGGCCGAACTCGGCGACGGCAGCAGCGAATTTGAAATCGTCGGACGCCGTCTCCAATCGCAAACCGGGATCAACCGCCGCCATCTGCATACGCTGTTCGACGATGGAGTCCGGCTGACGAAACGCCACGTTGACGGTGAGCAGTTCCGCGGTGAGCGCGGCCGGGGTCAACTCAGCAGGACGTTGATACTTCAACTGCGGCGTCGAACGGTTGGGCAGCAACGTCTCGGTTGAAAGCCGGGGCACGATTTCATACAGCACAGTGACTGTGTGACCGGGTCGTACACTGACGCCCTTCTCGGTCGGGTCGAGCGAACGGATGCTGTTTTCATAACCAACGACGCGGTAGGCCGCGACGCGCGCGGGGTTGAACTCAATGTGTACGCGCACGTCTTCCGCGATGATGTCACGGTACAGTTCCGGCTGAGCGTCGGCGTAGTGCGGTACGTCCCGGGCGCGAAGCACCACACGGGCTAACCGGTTCGTCGGCTTCCACGGGCACTGGCTGATTTCCGTGTGTGCGACGAACAGTTCATCGTCCGACGGTTCGGGTACATCGTCGTATACATAGGCGTTGATCATCGACGAGACATGCAAGGATTCACCGTCCGGCAGATAGCCGCCGTCGACCATTTTGTTGACGTAGTCGGCCGAGTGCCGCTCGACATTGACCGGGAATGACACCACTGGGCTGACTTCGATGGCGCGAAACGCATGCCGGGCGTCGGAGCCGGCGAAGGTGTCGGCTGCGGCGGGCGATTCGGTGAACGCGACAGGCTCGTGGAAGACCAATTTGTTCGGCAGCACCAGGTTTGCGGGAACGGGGCGCACTTTTCGTTTGGTGTTCGCGTCGTTGCGGTTGTCGGGATTCGACTTGCCGACGGGCACGGCGACGACTTTGCCGTCACCCGGCGTGGTGTGCAGTTGATCGAGCGTGTGCATCATGATGGCAACGCCGCTGGCCAGCAGCGCGCAGGCAGCCAGCGCGGTCGGCACCCAGAATGCGACGCGCTGCCAGGTAAGCCTGCTGCGACGCGACTCGGAGTCTTCCTCCATGCGCTGAATGCGGGTTTCGATCGCGAGTCGTTGCAACTCGGTCAACCCCGGGCTGTTTTGAAGTTCGACCGCCATGGCGTCGGTGATTTGCGACGCGGTTTGACGAATCTCACGCACGGTGTTGACGTCGTCCGGCGTCGATGCCAGTTCCGCGAACAACTTCTCTGCCTCGGCACGATCCAACTCGCCCAAAGCGTAAGCCGTGCGTTTCAGTTGTTTGAGATCTTCGTCCATGATGCGTGTCCGTGATCGTTCAATCAGTTGCCGCAATGCATCCGTGTATCTGGTCATTCAGGCGAATCTTGCCTGCACCCTCGTTCAGTAAAACCCCGGCCCCCGACCCTCGGACCACCCGAAAGCCCTTCGTCCACCACCCCATCTCATTCCTTTGGTGCCTGCGCGATGCTTTTCACACAAATCAATGCTTCTCATGGCGTCGCCCTCCGCGACGGTCCCGGAATACGAGCAACCGGTCCAACGTCGTCACTGTTCAGTTGCTCACGCACGGCATTCAATCCTGCGTGGATCAGGTAACCCACGTAACTCGTGGTCAGATCCATCACGCGACTGATCTGCCGATACGAAAGGCCGTTCTGAAACTTCAGGCGAATGGCCTCTCGCTGTTTGTCCGGTAGCCCCGCGATCAACGCAAGCACCAGCCTCGTTGATTCATCAACTTCAATTCGTTGCGTCGGCCCGTCCTCACTGCTGGGCTGCCAACCGGCGGCGCCTTCAGCCAGCCGAACCATACGACTTTCTTTTCGCACCACGTCCAAAGCCCGGTTGCGGCTGACGGTGTAGAGCCACTCCGAGAGATACCCCTCGATCTTCTGCCGATCCTGCTCACACAGTTTCAGGAACGTGTCCTGCACCACGTCGCGAGCCCGCTCGACATCGCCAATGATTCGGCTGACATATAGCACCAATCGACGTTCGTACTTCTGTACGACACCGTGAATCCACTGCGCGTCGACGGAGCCAGCCGAATTCGCCATAATGATCCGCGGCTCACGTTGGCCGCTCTCCTTTGACAACGATCCTGCTGCCGGTTTATTAGAGACAATTTTGTCACAATTCCGTAAGCCCCTTAATCATAGCAACTTGAGACTAAAGGAAACGCTGCATGAAATTCGCCATCTGCAACGAAACCTATCAGGGCTGGGATTTTGCCCGAACCTGCGATCACATTTCCCAAACCGGGTATGACGGAATCGAAATCGCCCCTTTCACCCTGAAAGAGAACCCATTTGACTTGAGCGAGGCGGAGGCCGAGGCGTTCGGCAAGACCGCGCGCGACGCTGGACTGGAGGTGGTGGGCCTGCATTGGTTGCTGGTGAAACCTGAAGGGATGCACCTGACGACGAATGATGGCATTTGCCGTGCTAAAACAGATTCATTCGTATCCCACCTAGCTGAGTTATGTGCCGCGATGGGTGGCAAGGTGATGGTCTGGGGCAGCCCGAATCAACGAAATATTGAAGAAAACTGGACTTACGACGAGGCGTTCGACCGTGCGGCTGAGTCCCTGAGGTCGATTTGCGAAAGGGCGGGCGAGGTTGGCGTGCGGATCGCCATGGAGCCGCTTTCCCCGAAAGAGACCAATTTCCTGCAAACAGCCGAGGAAACCATCCGGCTGATCAAGGCGGTTGATCATCCCGCCTGCATGCTGCATCTGGACGTGAAAGCCATGAGCAGCGAAGCGAAGCCGATGGCACAAATCATTGATGAATCAAAGGATTACACCATTCACTTTCACGCCAACGACCCAAACCTGCGCGGGCCGGGCTTTGGTGAGGTCGATTTCGTTCCGATCGCGGAGGCTTTGAAAGCGTCCGGTTACGATGACTACGTCTCTGTGGAGGTCTTCGACTACACGCCGGATCCGGAGACGATCGCGACCGAAAGCCTAGCGTACCTGCGGCGAACCTTCGCCGAGGCCGGCGCGATCTGAATATCCGTCCGGGGGATTGAATGAACGGGTTTTAAGTCCGCCCATGCCAAAGGATGCTGGTCGCGAAAAAAAGTGAGAAAAAAATCTCAACCCCCGGGAAGTCGACTTGCGGGCCGTTTTTAACTTGACTACAATGCTCGACTTGCGGCCGTACCAACAGAAATTCAAGGAATCTGTAAAACCCTGTGGGAAACAGGTTTAGATGTAATTTGCCTGAGGTGATCAATGCTAATGGACACCGTGCGCGATTTCTCCAAGCGTGGAGATGCGCTACCCGTACCGAATCTCGTTCGCGTTCAACAGGCTGCCTACGAGCGGTTTCTCCAGCTCGAATCTGAATTCGACAAGCGCGATCCCTCCATCGGGCTCGAATCGCTGCTGCGCGAAGTGTTTCCCATCGTCAGCTATGACGGAAACATGCAGCTTGACTACCTATATTACAAGCTTGATGAGCCGCGCTACACCCCGCAGGAATGCAAGGAACTGCGGCTGACCTTCGGCATGCCCTTCCGCATCGGTGTGCGCATGGTCCGTGAAGATGTCGCCGAGATTCCTCAGGAAGACATCTACCTTGGCGAAGTGCCAGTCATCATGGGCGGCGGCGAATTCATCATCAATGGCGCCGAGCGTGTCATCGTCAATCAGTTACACCGCTCGCCGGGCGTGGACTTTTCGATCGCCTCGGCCGAGGCGGACCGTCCACTGCACTCGGCCCGCATCATTCCGGAGCGCGGCTCGTGGATCGAACTTGAGGTCACCAAGAAAGACGTGCTGGTGATGCGCATCGACCAGTCGACCAAGATCCCGGCGACGACGTTCATGCGCGCGATCAACGAGGAATTCTCGACTACGGAAACGCTGATCCGCACGTTCTACGACGTGGTCACCATCAAGGCGTCCGACCTTCAGCCCGGGCACTACGTCGCCAGCGCGATTGTCGACACTGAAACCGGCGAAGAACTGGTCGGCGCGGGCCGACAGGTTGGTGATGCGATTGAAGACGTGCTTGCATCCAACCTTAAATCGGTCGACGTGGTTGCAGACGTCAGCGACGAACTGATCCTCAACACCATCGCCGAAGAAAAGCAGGTGGTGATCGAAGGACTTGACGTCACTGAACACGAAGGCGCGCTGCTGCAGATTTACGCCCGCCTGCGTCCGGGCAATCCGCCGGACGTCAAGAAAGCGCGCGACTTATTCCACGAAAAATTCTTTGATGACAACCGTTACCGCCTTGGCAAAGTCGGCCGGTTCCGCATCAACCGTAAGTTCGACCTGAGCGTGGAAGAAAGTGAAATGGCGCTGCGGGCCGAGGACTTCCTGCACGTCATCAAATACATGCTCGACCTGCGCGCCGGCGGCCGCAACAAAGCACACGTGGACGACATCGACCACCTGGGCAACCGTCGTCTGCGTACGCTCGACGAACTCGCCGTCGAAGAGCTTCGCAAGGGGTTCCTCAAGCTTCGCCGCACCGTGCAGGAACGCATGAGTGTGAAAGAGCCGGACGAAATTGCCAAAATCGCCGACCTGATCAACAGCAAATCGATCAGCAGCGCGATCGAGCACTTCTTCGGCCGTAGCGAACTGTCGCAGGTCGTCGATCAGACCAACCCGCTGTCGATGCTCAAGCACGAGCGCACGTTGTCCGCGATGGGCCCCGGTGGTTTGAACCGTAAGCGTGCCGGTTTTGAAGTGCGCGACGTGCACATCTCCCACTACGGACGCATCTGCCCGATCGAAACGCCGGAAGGCACGAACATCGGTCTCATCGCGTCGCTGGGCATTTACTCCAAGATCGACGAGTACGGCTTCCTCCTCACCCCCTACCGCGAAGTGAAAAAGGGCAAGCTCACCGGTGAAGTTGCTTACCTTCGCGCCGATGAGGAAATGAAAGTCACCCTCGCGCCAACCGACGTCCTCGACGACGGCGGCAAAGTGCAAAAAGGACTTGTGCTGGCGCGCGTTGACGGCGAACTGGCGCAGGTCGGCGGCGATGACGTACAGTTCGTGGATATCAGCCCAAAACAAATCGTCGGCGTGTCGGCGGCGCTCATTCCGTTCCTTGAGCACGACGACGCCAACCGCGCATTGATGGGCTCGAACATGCAACGGCAGGCTGTGCCGCTGATCATCACCGATCCGCCGTGCGTGGCAACAGGCATGGAAAAGGAAGTACCCAAGTTTTCGGGCATGGTGATTCGCGCGAAGAACGCCGGAACGGTCACCTTCGTCGACGCGTTGAAGATCGTCATCGACAATGCGGACGAGTACGACCTTCGCAAGTTCAGCGGGCTCAATGAACGCACCTGCCAGAACCAGAAACCGATCGTGCGCATGGGCCAGAAAGTCAAGAAGGATCAGATCATCGCGGACGGCGCCGCCACACAGCAAGGCGAACTGGCGCTGGGCAAAAACGTGATGGTCGCGTTCAACACCTTCGACGGCTATAACTTTGAAGACGCGATCGTGATCAGTGAACGGCTGGTCAAGGACGACGTGTTCACCTCAATCCACATCGAAGAATTCGACGTTGAGATCCGTGAAACCAAACTCGGCCGCGAAGAGTTCACACGCGACATCCCCAACGTCAGCGAAAAAATGCTTTCGCAACTCGACGACCACGGCATCATCCGCCACGGCGCGTACGTGCGACCGGGCGACATTCTGGTCGGCAAGGTCAGTCCCAAGAGCAAGAGCGAACTGACGCCGGAAGAAAAACTGTTGCAGGCGATTTTCGGCCGCGCCGGCGAAGATGTGAAAAACGATTCGCTGGAAGTACCCGCCGGCACGGAAGGCATCGTCATTGGCGCCAAGCGATTCAGCCGGCGCATGCATATGACGGACGACCAGAAGAAGAACCTTCGCAAGGAAATGCGCGAGTACGAAGCCGAGATGGACGAGCGCGCCTGCGAACTGTTCCGCGAAATGGTCGACGACATCAATGAAATCGTCGGCACACAGATGGTTGACCCGTCGACCCGCCAGAAAGTCGGCGCGTCGGACATTACCGATGTTGTGCTTGAACAGATTGAATCGTTCAACCTCAAATGGATCAAAGGCAACAAGGAAACCAAAGAGCAGGCCTTGGCGGTGCACAGTGCCTTCTGGCCGCGTATTGAAGCAGTCCAGAAAGAAAAGCAGCGCAAGCTCGCCCACATGAAGCGCGGCGACGAACTGCCCTCCGGCGTGCTCGAAATGGTGAAGGTCTACATCGCCACCAAACGGCACCTGTCCGTCGGTGACAAAATGGCCGGCCGCCATGGCAACAAGGGCGTCATCGCCCGCGTCGTGCCGATCGAAGATATGCCCTTCCTTGAAGACGGCACGGCCGTCGACGTGCTGCTCAACCCACTGGGCGTGCCTTCACGTATGAACGTCGGGCAGATTCTCGAGACGCACCTCGGCTGGGCGTGCGGCGTGCTAGGTTTTCAAGCCGTCACCCCTGTTTTCGACGGCGCGACCGAAGATGAAATCCACGATGTGATCGAAGAGGCGAACAAGTACGTCGACGATCGCACCGCCGCGCTGGCGGCGTCGCATCAGCCGCCGGGTCATCGTGAAATCCTGGTCAAGATGCCGCGCGGCGGCAAGGTGCAGTTGCACGACGGCCGCACCGGTGAGCCGTTCGATCAGAAGACCACCGTCGGTTACATGTACCTGATCAAACTGCACCACCTCGTGGACGACAAGATTCACGCGCGTGCGACCGGCCCCTACTCGCTCATCACACAACAACCGCTCGGCGGTAAAGCCCGCACCGGCGGTCAGCGCTTCGGTGAGATGGAAGTCTGGGCGCTCGAAGCGTACGGCGCGTCGTACATCCTTCAGGAACTGCTGACCGTCAAAAGCGATGACGTGGAAGGCCGCACGAAGATTTACGAATCGATGGTCAAGGGCACCAACACGCTCGAAGCCGGCATGCCGGTCGCCTTCGACGTGTTGTGCAACGAAGTCAAGGGTCTTGGCTTGAACATCACGCTTGAGAAAGCCGCGCTGGAAGGCGGCAGCATCCTGTAACGGTGATCAGGCGCCGTTTTGTTTGACGTAACTCAACCGCGGGATTTATGAAGAATCAATCCGCCAAGTGGAGCATGGAAACCCATGGCTGAAGGCTTTTTTGATCGCGTTAACGATTACAGCAGTGTCAAGATCACACTCGCCAGCCCGAACGACATTCGTTCGTGGTCGTTTGGTGAAGTGAAGAAACCGGAGACGATCAACTATCGTACGTACCGGCCTGAAAAGGACGGCCTGTTCTGCGAGCGGATTTTCGGCCCGGAACGCGACTACGAATGTGGTTGCGGCAAGTACAAAGGCACGAAGTTCAAGGGCATCATCTGCGACCGCTGCGGTGTGAAAGTCACACACAGCCGCGTTCGCCGCAAGCGCATGGGTCATATCAACCTGGCCGCACCCATCGTGCACATCTGGTTTTTCAAAGCGATGCCCTCGCGCCTCGGCAACCTGCTGGGCATGAAGACGACCGACCTTGAAAAGGTGGTTTACTTCCAGGACTACGTTGTGATTGATCCGGGCGACACGCCGTTGCAGACCATGCAACTGCTGACCGAAAGCGAATACGCCGAAGCGCAACGTGAGCACGGCCCCAGCGCCTTCACCGCCATGATGGGCGCCGAAGCAATCAAGGAACTGCTTCAACGTTTCGACCTGCACGAAACTGCCGTCGAACTGCGCGACGCGATGACCAAGACCAAGTCGAAGCAGAAGATCAAGGATCTTTCCAAACGGTTGAAGATCGTCGAACAGATTCGCGGCTCGGAAAACAAATCCGAGTGGATGGTCATGGACGTGATCCCCGTGATCCCGCCGGACCTGCGCCCGTTGGTGTTGCTCGAAAGCGGCAACTTTGCGACATCCGACCTCAACGACCTGTATCGCCGCATCATCAACCGCAACAATCGTCTCAAGAAGTTGATGGACCTCAACGCCCCCGAGGTCATTGTTCGCAACGAGAAACGCATGTTGCAGCAGTCGGTGGATGCACTGTTCGACAATGGCCGCTGCCGCCGCCCGGTGCTTGGTTCCTCAAACCGGCCGCTCAAGTCGCTGACCGACATGATCAAGGGCAAGCAAGGTCGCTTCCGCGAAAACCTGCTCGGCAAGCGCGTCGATTACTCCGCGCGTTCGGTCATCGTCGTCGGCCCGGAACTGAAACTCTGGCAGTGCGGTCTTCCCAAGAAGATCGCGCTGGAACTGTTTCAGCCGTTCATCATCCGCAAACTGAAGGAGCATGGTCTCGCGGACACGATTAAATCCGCCAAGAAAATGCTCGAACGCCGCGACGACGAGGTGTGGGACATCCTCGAAGAAGTGATTTACCAGCATCCCGTGCTGCTCAACCGTGCCCCAACCCTGCACCGCATGGGTATTCAGGCGTTTGAACCCACACTGGTCGAAGGCAACGCCATCAAGATTCACCCGTTGGTCTGCACCGGCTTTAACGCCGACTTCGACGGCGATCAGATGGCGGTCCACCTGCCCCTGTCGATCGAAGCGCAAGCGGAATCACATGTGCTCATGCTCGCGCCGCACAACGTGTTCTCACCGGCGAACGGCAATCCGATTATTTCGCCGTCGCAGGACATCGTGCTCGGCGTGTATTACATCACCTCGATGCCGAAGGAACACGACATCAAGGAAGGCGCACTGAAGGTCGAGGACATCCCCGCCTTCAAGGACATGACCGAAGCGTTGCTCGCTTACGACACAAAGAAACTGCACATTCACGAGCCGATCACGGTGCGATTCACCAAGGGTCGTTACACCGACTACCTCGACGACCAGGGCGGCGAGCACAAGACCATGCCGGAAAATCGCCGGCTGGTTACGACGGTCGGCCGCCTGCTGTTCAATGACATCCTCGAACCAACGATGCCGTACTACAACTGTGCGCTTGGCAAGAAGGGTTGCTCGCGGGTGATTGATGAAACGTACGCCCGCCGCGGCCGACCGGCGACTATCGCCCTGCTCGACAAGCTTAAGGAAATCGGGTTCAAGCGTTCGACGACGGCCGGGCTGTCGTTCGGCGTGACCGACCTGCGTATCCCTGAGAAGAAGATCGCCATCCTCGAGAAATCGCAGAAGCAGGCGGACCGCATCGAAAAGGCGTTCCACGCCGGCGCCATCACCGCGGGCGAGCGGTACAACCAGTTGCTTGAATGCTGGACGCACTGCCGTGAAGAAGTCAAGAACGAATTGCTCAACGAACTGAAGAATGACCGGCGCGACGAACAAGGCGAACCCGTGCCGATCAGCTCCGAAGAAGGTCGCCGCTACCTCAACCCGGTCTGGTTGATGAGCGACTCCGGTGCTCGTGGTAATGTCAGCCAGATTCAGCAGCTTGCCGGCATGCGTGGTCTGATGTCCAAGCCGTCGGGCGAGATTATCGAAACGCCGATTCGCGCCAACGCTCGCGAAGGCTTGAACGTGCTTGAATACTTCAGCTCGACGCACGGCGCTCGCAAAGGTTTGGCCGACACCGCGCTGAAGACGGCCGACTCCGGTTACCTCACGCGTAAACTCGCCGACGTCGCGCAGAACATCTTCGTCGCCGAACACGACTGCAAGACCAAGCGCGGTGTGACCAAGCGGGCGACCTATAAGGGTGAAGAAATCGACGTGCCGCTGCGCGAGTCGATCATCGGCCGCGCCGCACGCGAAACCATTATCAACCCGATCACCGACGAGACGATTGTCGCGGAAAGCGAAATCATCACGGAGGAAGCCGCCCGCAAGATCGAAGGTTTGAACATCGACTCCGTGCAGGTCCGCAGCCCGCTGACCTGTGACACCAAGCAAGGCATCTGCTGCCTGTGCTACGGCAACGACCTGTCGACCGGCCGGCTGGTCGAACAAGGTCTCGCCGTCGGCATCATGGGTGCTCAGTCGATCGGTGAACCGGGCACGCAATTGACCATGCGTACGTTCCACACCGGCGGCGTCGCGGGTACGGACGTGATCGACCCGACCTTCAAAGCGTCGCACAGCGGTATCGTTGAAATCCGTGACGCCGGCGAAGTGCCCGTGCAGGACGAAGACGGCAACGACGTGCTGGTCACCCTTAAACGCAACGGCGAACTGATCCTCAAAGACGCCAAAGGCCGCGAGCTTGAAAAGAACAAGCTCCAGTACGGTGCTTACATTCGCGTCAAGCCTGGGCAGGAAGTCAAGAAGAACCAGATTCTGGTGGTGTGGGATCCGCACCGTACGCCGATTCTCGCAGAGAAAGCCGGTACGGTCCGCTTCGAGGACATCGAAATCGGTTCCACCGTGCGCAAGGAAATGCAGGGCAAGGACAAAGGCGAGCAAACCGAATCGCTCGTGGTCATCGAACACAAAGGTGAGATGCACCCACGTCTGGTCATCGAAGACGACGAAGGCAAAGTGCTCGACTTCCACTACCTGCCGGCCAAGGCGCGTATCGACGTGCAGGAAGGCCAGAAGATTGATGCCGGCCACATGCTCGCGCGTCAGCCGCGTGAGAAGACCGGCTCGTCCGACATCGTCGGTGGTCTGCCGCGTGTCACGGAGATCTTTGAAGCCCGCAAGCCGAAGGACGCCGCCGTCATGGCGGAGATCACCGGCAAGGTCGAACTTCGCTCCGACAAGCGCAAGGGCAAGATGACCATCACCGTCACATCGGATGCCGACCTCGAACATGAACACCACGTGCCGCAGGACCGCCACCTGCTCGTGCACACCGGTGACTTTGTGACGGCCGGTGATCCGTTGATTGATGGACCGCTTGTGCCGCACGACATCCTTCGCATTAAGGGTGAAGAATCGCTGTTCAACTACCTGCTCGACGAAGTGCAGAACGTATACCGCGCCCAAGGCGTGCCGATCAATGACAAGCACATCGAAGTGATTCTGTCGCGCATGCTCGCCAAGGTGCACATTGAAACCACCGGCGATACGGAACTGCTGCCGAATGAAGTTATCGAAAAGTTCCGCTTCCGCGAAGCGAACGAAGACCTGGCCAACAAGGTACGCATCAAGGATCCGGGTGAGACCGGCCTGGTGCTCAATTCGATCGTGACCAAGGACGAGGTCAAGGAAGCGAACGCCAAGGCCGACGCCGACGGCAAGGATCCGGCTAAGACCTCACGTTGCAAGCCGGCGTCCGCGTCGACGCTCTTGCTGGGCATCACCAAGGCGTCACTGCAAAGCGAATCGTTCCTCTCCGGCGCTTCGTTCCAGGAAACGACCAAGGTGTTGACCGAGTCGTCGCTCGCCGGTCGCAGCGACACGTTGCAAGGCCTCAAGGAAAACGTGTTGCTGGGTCACCTGATCCCGGCGGGCACGGGCTTCAAGCCTTACCTCCATGCCCGCGTCGATCATTTGGCGGCGCCACCGGAAGTCGAATCGCCCAGCCGCGAGGAAGACATCGAAGATGCCGTCGCCCGCGCGATGGCCGCCGGCGCCGAGTCACCCGAAGAGATCACCACCACCGTCGGCAACAGCCGACTGGTCGCCCAACTGCTGGGTGAAGACAACGGCGCCGGTAATTGACCGGTCGACTTCAACTGAGATTCCTCCCAAGACCCGCGAGGTGTTCGCGGGTCTTTTTTCGGCCGCATCACAGCGCGACATGACGATGGTGACATCTGTGTCGGTTGAGCCGATTGAACCGTTTGATCGCCATGTACCTGTCATAGCCGTCGTCGGGGGCGATCAATCGATCCGCCTTAACCCACTTTCCCGATCAACCGTCAGTTCCCCGACGTACCAACCGATGAAAACCGGGAACGTCCGCAAGGAATCAGGGATTCAAAGTCCGGGAACAGACAGGGAAACGCAAAGACACACTTGATGATCCAGGTGATTGAAAAACCCGACGCGACGGTCTGTCAACAGATCGCCGCCTGGCTGGCCGACCAGCCTGCCGACTCCGCGGCGTGTGGTGAACACGACCCGCGCTGGCTCACCGTGCTCCAACAGGCGCTGGGGCATCGCCCCGTTGTGTTGCTGGCTCGCGAATCGGAACATAGCGAGATGACCGGCTATCTTCCGCTCGCGATGGTGTCGACGCGCCTGTTCGGTCGCTTTCTCGTCAGCCTGCCTTACCTGAATCGCGCCGGCATTGTCACCTCCGATGCCAATGTCGCCAGCGAACTGATCCAAGCGGCGGTCGAACTGGCGGAAAAGGAAGACGTGCAATACCTCGAACTGCGTCACAGCGAACCGGTCGCGCATGATTCCCTCGGCTTCAGCCGCGATGAAAAAGTGCGCATGGTGCTGCAACTGCCCGAAAGCGAAGAGGCGTTGTTCAAAGACGTCGGCCCGAAGGTGCGCAATCTCATTCGCAAGGGCGACAAACATGAACTGAGCATCCGCTGGGGCGGCGCGCGAGACGGCGATGTGCTCGATGCGTTTTACGACGTGTTCGCAATCAACATGCGTGACCTGGGCACACCGGTTTATTCCCGCCGACTGTTCGCCACAATCGTGGAGCAGTTTGACGGCGAGGCGGAACTGTGCGCGGTGGACTATCAGAACCAGCCGATCGCCGGCGCGTTGCTGGTTCATGATGACGTTCACAAGATGACGCAGGTGCCGTCCGCAAGTTCATTGCGTGATTTCAATCACACCAGCGCGAACATGTGGATGTACCATCACCTGTTGCTGCGTGCGATGGCGCGGGGCAGTGAGCACTTTGATTTTGGCCGATCCAGCGAAGGGTCGGGCACGTACCGTTTTAAGAAACAATGGGGGGCGCTGCCACAGCCGACGGTGTGGCAGTATCACGTCCGTAGGGGTGACGTTGGAGCCATGCGGCCGGACAGTCCGAAGAATCAACGCCGGGTTGCCATGTGGCAGAAGTTGCCGGTATGGCTGACACGACTGGTCGGACCGCGCATCGTACGAGGGATTCCGTGAGCCAAATTGATTCCACCCAAAGCGATCTCGCCACCCCGGCCGCCACACAAACCGCGTCGACGCCGGCCGCCCTGCCGACCGGCAACAGGCTTGGCGAACCGAACGGTTGGCCCCGCCTGCAATGGGCGGCGTTGTATTTCTTCGCGGTGGTCGGCGGGATCTCCGCCATCGTCAGTTACTACTTCGACTCCGCGACCATCACCAACGGCGCGGCGCCACTGGCCATTCTCACCATCGGGTTCGGCATCTATGTCTTTGCCGGCGTGCGTGGCATGACCATCTGGTCACTGGTCGGGCTGATCGTGGCGATGGCGATGGCGTGGCACCACGCGTTTGGGGAGATGTGGCTTCGATGGTTCCCCGGCTGGCTGATTCACAAAGGCGCCGGCCTCACCACGCGCATGAGCGCAGGCGATTCGTACTACAGCCACGCCCCGCTCGTGCCGATCGCCAGTTTGATCATCGCCGTCGCGGTCGTGCACAAACGTGTCGGTCTGCCTTGCAAGCGCACAAAGGGCTCGACGGTTTGGGGCGGCCTCATGCTGGGTATGTCGATCCTCATGCAATGGGTCGCAGCGCGCGGTGACGTCACCTTCGTTGCCGGCTTTGCGATGATTGGCGTAATCGCCAGCCTCACGTTGCTGTACGGGGGCTGGCCCCTGCTTCGCGCGTACATCCTGCCCATCGGATTCCTCTTCTTCATGGTGCCGTTGCCGATGGACACCGTCGCCAAGTTGAATTTCGGGCTCAAATTCTTCGCCAGCGAAGCGGCGGTGTGGATCACCAATGATTTGTTCGGCGTGCCCGCCCTGCTCAAAGGCGCAAGCATTCACCTGTTGGACGACCCGGTCACCAATGAACCGAAAACGCTGGTCGTTGAAAATGTGTGCAGCGGCTTGCGCAGTTTGATCTCGCTGATCTGTTTCGCTTCGCTGTTCGCGATGATGTGCCGCGTGCGCGGGCTCTGGCGGGTGTTCATGCTCGCGATGGCGCTACCGTTGGCAGTGGGTTGCAACATCGTCCGCATCACGAGCATGACGTTGGTGTCGCATTACGACAGTGTCGAAGCGGCGGGCGAAGGCAGTTGGTTTCACACATTTTCCGGCCTGATGGTGTTTGCCCTCGCGCTGGCGGCGTTGTTTGGGCTGGAACAGTTAATTGCGTTCGCCGGCCGCAAACTCAACCGCAACTGGTCCGACTCGCGCATCATGGGCTACCTCGATGATATGCCGCCGGTGAAGAATCCCAGTTCCAAGTCGTGGCATCCGATCGCGGTCGCGGCATTGGTATACGTCTTCTGTCTGTCGGTGTTGTACGCGTATGAAGAATCGACGATGAACCGCACGAATGTCGCCGCCAAAGCCGTGTCGGCGACGGTCATCATTGACGGCGCGACTTACATCAGCAAGCCGGAGAAAATCTCCAAGCAGGAGATGTCGATCCTCCAGACCGAGGACTACCTCAAACGCCGATACTTCGTATCGTCCGACCCGAACAACAGCGTCGACCTGACCATCATCTTCAGCGCGAACAACCGCAAGGGCACGCACCCGCCGGACGTCTGCCTGCAAGGCGGCGGCGGAAGGATCATCAGCAAAGCCAAGCAAGTGGTCGTGTTCAAGTCGCAATCCGATGAAGGCATCGTTGATCGTGAAATCGACATGAAGGAACTGATCAGCCTTCGGCCGGTCAAACTGCGAAACGGCAACTGGGAAAACTACCGCACGTTGAACCTTTATGTTTACAAATGCGGCAGTTCGTACACCTCGAGCTACCTGTGGCAACAAGTGGTGATCTTTGTAAACGGCGTGGTCGACCGCAACGCGTCGGGGGCGCTGATCCGCATCGATGCCCCGATCGGCTGGGACAAAGTCGCCACCGCGCAGGACGAAGCCCGCGCCCGGGACATGGTGCTCAAGGCGGCGAAGGTGTTCATGACGGAGATCGACGCGGAACTGCCGTGATGCAGGCATGCTTTGAACAAAGCACGAAAGTGGCGCCATGTGTGGGTGCGAAGCAGGAAAGGTCAAAGCGAGGCGAAACGAACATGAAGGTCATCATCATTCGCATCCTCATCGTAGGTGTGCTGCTGGGCGGGCTCGGCTATGGCGTGTCCCGCTTCCTCTCGTGGCGCAGCGCCTCCATTCGCGAACAGTTGGCGGTCTTCCGTGCGAACCTGGACGACCCCAGCCCGCAAAAGCGACTGGAAGCGGCCGAGGGATTGATCGACGACAACCCGACGATCGATCTGCGCATGATTCGCGCCCAGGCCTTGATCGAACTGAACCGCCATTCCCAAGCAAGGTCGGAACTTCGGTTCATCCTTGAAAACGACAAATCCAATGACCGGAAAATCCAGACGCTCGTCATTGAAAGTCTGCTCGCCGAAGCACGCATCGACCTGCTGGCAATGGATTCGCGCGAACCGGAGCAAACGCTCAAACGCATTGAAACACTGATGCAGGAAGCCGACGTGCAAATCAAGTCGCTGGTCGGAGGCCTGAACAGTCCAGCCGGCAAAACCTACAACCTTCGTCGGCTTGACGTGCTGGCAAGAACGCTGCATCGCGTATTGAACACCAAACGCATCGAATTGACCGTTGCCGAAGAGGCCGGCGTCAACGAGTCCATTCAAGTGCTCGGACTCGAAGTGCAAACGTTCGAGAAGCAGTTGACGCAGATCGATGAGCAGTTGAAGCAAGCGTGTGAATCGGTGCTCGACAACGATCCGAATAACGCTGACGCCATCGAGATTCTGTTCGCCTACGCCTTGCGCCAGGGTGACGGCGTCAAGGCTCGGCAGATGGCGCAACATCTGGCCGGCCTGCCCACCATCGATGTCGGCGTGGCGGGTCGCGTCGCCGACGCCCTGCTGACGCTGGAAGTGCAACACAACCTGACACTGACTGAGACGGATGTGGACTTGGCGGATCGGCTGTTGACCCATCCCAATCTTGCGGGCAATCCGTCGTTGCTGGTTCAGTTTGCCCGGATTCGGCTGGCGCTGGAACAAGGCAAAGCCGACAAAGCCGCCGCATTGGCCGAGGAAACTTTGCCCCGTGCCTCGGCTCATCCGCGATTGCGCTGCCAATTGGCCCAAGCATACATCGCTCAGGGCAAGATCGACGAGGCCGTCTCAACATTGCAGCAACTTGGCGACACCACCAACCTTCCAGAGTGCCAATACGTGCTGGGGCTCGCCTATCTGGCACGGGGCGGGCAGTCGGAACCGATCGGCATGGACCACCTGCGCCGTTGTGTGGAGTTGAAACCGGAACACTTGCCGGCACGCATGAAGTTGGTGGAGTCCATGGTGAACCACAACTTCACCGACGAGGCGTTTGAAGACCTCGAATTCGCTCGCAAGATGAACCCGCATCACCCGCGCGTCAGGATTCAGGCGGCGAAGATCGCTGTGATGGCCGAGGACATGGGTCGGCTCTCGGCGATGGTCACCAACGAGTTGGCGTTAGCCAAAGCCACGCCTTCGGCTGAGGATCACCTGCTGGTTGCGGCGATGCTGCTGGACGACGTGCAAACCGTTCGCCGCATCACGACCGATCCGAATCGCGCCGAATCGACGAACGTACTGGACCTGATCGCCCAGCCATGGCTCAACGCCCCGGCGGATCACCGTGTACCGCTGGCGTGTGCCGTGGGCCGTGGCTTTCTCGATCAGATCGATTCCAATCCGTTGATGCGAGCCGCGCCGCCCGATGGTCCGGTAGTAGGCGCGATCGCTACCGCGGCCAAACCGAACAGTCAGCGGGTCGATCCGCTGAGCGGGTTTCGTTACGTCCTCGGCCCGGCCCAACTGGCGACCCAGATCGCCGAGCGTGGCCTCGATGCCTGGCAGCATGACGCCCAACTGATCCAGGTACTTGCAGAAGCGCTGCTCTGGTCCAACCAGGTGGATCGCGCGGCGAAGAACTTGCGCCTGCTGCCGCCCGCGGCAGATGGCCCGTCGCTAACTCTTGGCGCATTAAGGGCCTACATCAACGACGATCAAAACAAACTGAAGCGCCTGCTTGAAGACGCTGCCCGTGACGAGGCTTTCGATTCGCCTACGGTCGACTTGATTCGACTGCGCCATGCCCACCGGCACAAAGACAATCTGACCGTTCGCCAAACCTTACAGCGCATGCTCAAAGACCATCCGTGGTCCATGGAAATCGTTCTATCGCTGCTGCGTGCCTCGATTGCCAACGGCGAGGCCGAAAAGGCCTATTCATGGCTGGGCCAGGTGCAGGTGCTGAACCCGGAATTGGCCAAGTTTTCCCGGGCCTTGCTGAATCTGTCGCTGAATAAGCCCGCGGACGCTTTGACCGAAGCGGAATCGATGATTATGGACCAGAAGCCGCAATCGGAGCTACGGCGCTGGTCGGCCGAGGTCCGTGCCATCGCCTTCGCCCAGATGGATCAACCTCAAATGGCGGTTTCGACCTTCGACCAGTTGATGCTCACCATGAAGGAACACGCGGTGGAAACCCGCATCCACAGTGCCGACGTGCTGGCCGAGATGGGCAAAACCAGTGGATCGGCAGAGATTTTGTCCCGCTTGCTTGCCCGATCACAGAACCCACCCCACCTGATCGACCGTATGTTGTCCAGGGCCGTGACCGTCATGAAGCCCCGCCAGGTGCGGGCATTGGTGGAGACCTTGCTGTCCTACAACCCCAATGACTCGATCCTGCTGCTGTACCAGGCGAAACTGACGGCCGACGTGGACAACTTCCTTGCGGAGAAACGATTCAAGAACATCCTGAAGAAAGAACCCGGCGCCCCACGGGCGTTGATGGAGTGGGCCGCTTTCAATCAGGCCATTCAACCGGACGAATCCATCCGGATTTACGAGAAGTTGGCCGATCGGGGAGGGAGCGTCGGAGACGCCGCCCAGCGAAAACTCGAGCAAATGACAAAGAAACCGGAAGACAATTCGGAAGAGTCAACGGCGGATCCGCCGACTCAAACGCCGAATTCGACTGAAACCGGATCAACGACGGCGGTGGGCAAATAAACACAATCGTCCAGAGGCCAACCCATCGTTCAAGCGGAAATCCGCGTTCGACCAAGGGAATCATGCAACTGAATCTTTCACCAGTTTCAAAGAATCGAATCCGGCCATGCCACCTGTTACTGGCAGTGCTGTTGTTGGAGCTCGTCACAGCCCCGATCGCCAGTGCCGACAAGGTCGATGACCAAGGGGAAGAACCGCTCGTCCGTTCGGTGCGCAAGCTTCGGCCCAGCGTCGTGGCGGTCGGTAGTTACCTGTTCAACGACACGCCAACGGTCCGATATTTCGGCACCGGATTCGTGGTGTACGACGGGAATACAGTGGCGACCAACGCCCACGTGGTGGCCGCGTTGGAAAAGACCAATCGCATTCAACATCTGCGTGTGTTTTTTCCGGACGGCGCGCCAACCTCAGGCCGCAAGGGCAAGGTCGTTCAGATCGATCGATTTCATGACGTGGCATTGATTCGATTTGAAGGACCGCCGGCGAAGAAGGTGCAGTTGATGCCGCCGCCGACGCCGCATGGTAAAAACGACCCGCCGCAGGGACGCAGCGTGGCGATTCTCGGCTACCCGATCGGCACCCGCCTTGGTCTGGTGCCGGCGGTGCACAAAGGCGTCGTGGCGGCGGTGGTGCCTGCGGTACTGCCATTGCCCAAAGGCGCGAAGCTCACGCCCGAACTCGCCGCCGCGATCAAGAAGCCGTACAACCTCTACCAGTTGGACATGGTCGCGTTTCCGGGGAACTCGGGCAGCCCGTTATTTGACGCGCGCACCGGTGTGGTTATCGGCGTGATCAACATGACATTGGCTAAGAAGACGCGGGAACATTTGTTCGATAAACCCAGTGGGATCGCCTACGCCGTTCCCATGCAATGGCTTCATGAACTTATCAGACGACAAAGCATTCTGGACAAACAGAATGCATCCAGGAACGACTAGCAGCAGACGCCGACGTCCAGTCAGGGAGACCCCTCATGCGCCGTTTGAATTTGATGATCGTGGCCCTACTCATCGGTGTTGTCACCGGTTGTGGTGACAGCCCGGAGCACCGCATCGCCCAGGCCGACCTTTCGATGAAGCAGAACCAGCCGGAAGATGCGCTGCGTTACGTGGATTCGGCGTTACTCGATAAGGATGCGCTGAATCCGGAAACGCGCGACGAACTGATCATTCAGGCGCGGATCATCAAAGCCAACGCGCACCTGGCACTGTCGCAACTGGACAAAGCCAAGGTCGTGCTCGACAAGCTGCGCGACGAAAACCCCGACGACATCATCCCCATCCGCGCCACCGCCCAGTGGGCAACGCGATCAATGGAACAAGTGTTGAACAAGACCGACTTCACCACCGAAGTGGATCTTCAGGAAACGTTCGACAACGCGATGGAATCCGCCGACCGCATGGCCGACTTCCTCGTCAGCGATCACGAGGAAATCGTGGAAGGCGAACTGCTCCGCGCCCGCCTGCGCATGCTCGACGTGGCCCGCTACAGCAAACTCAAGCAGGAACTGGTAGACGAACTCGAAGCCCGCCGCGCCCTGGAACAGAACGTCGACGACACCTCGGAAAACCGATCCCTCGAACGCTACAACGACCGCATCACCCGCCTCAAAGATCAGGCTGAAAAACATTATCTCAATGTGCTCGCCGAAGAAGCCGGGCACATCGAAGCATCGATGCGATACCTCAATCTTCTCACCTCCCGCGAAGGCTGGCAGGATGTGTGGGCGTTTGGTCAAAAATTGACCACTCAATCTGATCTGAACGCAGGCATTGTGCAGTCACTGGTGATGTCACTGTCACAGGTACCGGAGCCGGTCAAGAACGCTGCGACAAAACTTCAACTGTCCAAGGAACTGCTTGCCAAGGTCAGCGAAGACCAGAGGGACAGCGACTCCTATCTGCTCACGCTGGCGCGTTTGAAGCTTCAGGAAGACGACCCGAACGCGGCCTTGGATGTGTTGGACAAAGTGAACCCCACGAGTGTCTCCAGCACGCTGGACGCCAAATTCCTGCGTGCGTGGTGCTACACCACACTGGAGAATTATGAGCGTGCCCGCCGTATCCTCGATCCGCTCGCCGCCGAAGCCGCCAATTCTCCCATGGTGCACACGCTTCGGGCGCGCGTCCTTTTGGAACTGGGCGAAAAAGAACTGGCCCGCGACGCGGTAACCACCGCCTTGTCCATCAACAAGCGATTCACACCCGCAATCAACATCGGCATCGAAATTGACTCCGACGGCCGAAAAGATCCCATCGAAAGCATCGGCGCGACCGACAATGCGCTGGTCAACCGCATCAAGCTGAACCGGGCGATGGCCAAGAACGACAAGCAAACGATCGAGATTCTCCTCCAGCGGGTCGAAAGCACGATCCCGCGCAAGGATGAACACCTGGCGCTGTTGATCGATGGCTATTCGTTCCTCAAGCAATATGAAAAATCGCTGGCGTTTTCGCGCGACATGGTCAAACGGCGTCCCGACCTGCTCTCGGTGCATATGAAATACGCCGAGGCGATTCTGGCGCACTTCGGCATCGACCGCGCCGCGCAATACCTTCAGGGCATTGAACAGCAGTTCCCTGAAGGCGGCGGCACGCCCATGATGCTGGCGCAGTTGCTTGCCCAGAAAGGCGATTACGACGACGCGATAAAACTGCTCAAGGACATCATCCGCACCAAACCTTCACCCGACGCCCACATCACCTTGGCGCAAACGTACGCGATTAGCGGCAAGCTCGACCAAGCCGAGAGCCACCTCGAAGAAGCCACCAGCCTCGATCCCACCAATGTCAAGGCGTTGGGGCTGCTCGCACGCCTAGCCCTGTTCGCCGGCGATACCGACAAGGCTGGTAGCTACATCGCCAAGATTGATGAGACGAAGGTCGACCCGAATCTCAACCCAACTCTCAAAGCACAGATTTATATCCAGAAGAACGAGTTAGAGAAGGCGAAGAAGATTTGCAGCCTGGCGGTGACACGCGGCAACGCCGACCCTGTCCTGCGCGTCCTGCTCGCTCGGATTTACACCATTGAGAACAAGCCGGAAGACGCGGAGGTTCACCTTCTGGGCCTGGCCCGGTCGCAGCCGAACAATCCGCAGGTATTCGGCCTGATCGGCAACTTCTACATTGCCCATCCCCACTTTTATGACAAGGGCATGACCGAACTGAAATCGCTGGAGTCGGACTTCGCCTTCATGGCACGGTACCGCAAGGATGAAGCGGCGCGGCAGCGCAACCGCGTGCAGGAAAAGGACGACTCGCCA